>NZ_JBFAOU010000221.1:0-11455 GCF_040675365.1 Catellatospora sp. NPDC049609
GGCGGCGGCACGACGGTGCGCGGGCAGACCGCCGAGGTCCAGCGTCGCGGACCGGCGGATCGCCCGGTCAGAGACCGAGTTCGGCCTCGAAGTTGCCGGCCTCCAGGCGCTCCTTGACGGTGCCCAGGAAGCGGGCCGCGTCGGAGCCGTCCACCAGGCGGTGGTCGTAGGAGAGGGCCAGGTAGACCATGTACCGCGGCACGATCAGCTCGCCGAGGCTCGCGTCGTCCACGACCACGGCCCGCTTGACGACCGCGCCGGTGCCGAGGATGGCGACCTGCGGCTGGTTGATGATCGGCGTGTCGAACAGGGCGCCCCGGCTGCCGGTGTTGGTCAGCGTGAAGGTGCCGCCCGACAGCTCGTCCGGCAGGATCTTGTTGGAGCGGGTGCGCTCGGCCACGTCGGCGATCCGGCGGGCCAGGCCCGCCAGGTTGAGGTCGCCGGCGTTGCGGATCACCGGGACGATGAGGCCCTTGTCGGTGTCCACGGCCATGCCCAGGTGCTCGGCGTCGTGGTAGGTGACCGTGCCGGCCTCCAGGTCCATCGACGCGTTCACGTTCGGGTGCACCCGTAGCGCCTCGACCGAGGCCAGCGCGAAGAACGGCAGGAAGGACAGCTTCACGCCGTTCTTGGCGAGGAAGTCGGCCTTGGCCTGCTCGCGCAGCTTCGCGATCTTGGTGACGTCGACCTCGACCACGGTGGTGAGCTGCGCCGAGACCTGCAGCGACTCCACCATGCGCTTGGCGATGGTGGTGCGCAGCCGCGACAGCTTCTCGGTGCGACCGCGCAGCGGGCTCGGGGCGGCCTTGGCGGCCGGAGCCGCGGCGGGCGCGGCCGGGCCGGCTGCGGCGGGGGCCGCGGCCGGAGCCTTGGCCTTGGCGGCCGCGTCGAGCACGTCCTGCTTGCGGATACGGCCGCCGACGCCGGTGCCGGTGACCTTGCCCAGGTCCACGCCGTTCTCGGCGGCGAGCTTGCGCACCAGCGGGGTGACGTAGCCGTCGGCGCCGGTGACGTCCGCGGCCGGAGCCGGAGCAGCCGGGGCGGCCTGGGCGGGAGCAGCCGGAGCGGCCTGGGCCGGAGCAGCGGGCGCCGGGGCAGCCGCCGGAGCGGGGGCGGCCGGAGCCGGAGCGGCCGGAGCCGGGGCGGCAGCCGCCGGAGCCGGAGCTGCCGGGGCGGGAGCCGCGGCGGCCGGGGCCGCGCCCGCGGCGCCGATCAGGGCGAGCTGGGCGCCGACCGCGGCGGTCTCGTCCTCGGGGACCGTGATCTCCAGCAGGGTGCCGGCGACCGGGGACGGGATCTCCGTGTCGACCTTGTCCGTGGAGACCTCGAGCAGCGGCTCGTCGACCTCGACCGTCTCGCCGACGGCCTTCAGCCAGCGGGTGACGGTGCCCTCGGTGACGCTCTCGCCGAGTGCGGGCATCTTCACCGGGGTCGCGTCGCCGGCGGGAGCCGCCGGAGCCGCGGGGGCTGCCTCGGCCTGAGCCGGCGCCGGTGCCGCCTCCTGGGCCGGAGCGGCCGGGGCGGCGGCCTCGGCGGCGGGCGCCTCAGCGGCGGGGGCCTCGGCGGCCGGGGCGGCCGCGGCCGGGCTCTCGCCCTCACCGGCGATGACCGCCAGCTCGGCGCCCACCTCAGCGGTCTCGTCCTCGCCGACGATGATCTTGCTGAGGATGCCGGCGGCCGGGGACGGGATCTCGGTGTCGACCTTGTCGGTCGAGACCTCGAGCAGCGGCTCGTCGACCTCTACCCGGTCACCCTCCTGCTTGAGCCACCGGGTGACGGTGCCCTCGGTGACGCTCTCGCCGAGCCGCGGCATGGTTACCGATACCGGCATTGCTTCAGACTCCTCGGTGTAAGTGCTGATCCGCTGTTTCGAATAGGACGAACTGAGCTTAAACGCGTCAGTTGTGGGCGTGCAGCGGCTTGCCCGCCAGCGCCAGGTGCGCCTCGCCGAGCGCCTCGTTCTGGGTCGGGTGCGCGTGGATCAGCTGCGCGACCTCGGCCGGGAAGGCCTCCCAGTTCACGATCAGCGAGGCCTCGCCGACCTGCTCGCCCATACGGGCGCCGATCATGTGGACGCCGACGACCGGGCCGTCCTTCTGGCGCACGAGCTTCACGAAGCCCTGGGTGCCCAGGATCTTGCTCTTGCCGTTGCCGCCGAGGTTGTAGTTGTACGTCTCGACGTTGTCCGCGCCGAACTTCTCCTTGGCCTGCGCCTCGGTGATGCCGACCGACGCGATCTCCGGGTCGGTGTAGGTGACGCGCGGGATGCCGGACTCGACGATCGGGGCCGGGTTCTGGCCGGCGATCGTCTCGGCGACGAAGATGCCCTGGAGGAAGCCGCGGTGCGCCAGCTGCAGGCCGGGCACGATGTCGCCGACGGCGTACACGTTGGGCAGGTTGGTGCGCAGGCGCTCGTCGGTGATGACGAAGCCGCGCTCCATGGTGACGCCCTGCTCCTCGAAGCCGCAGTTGGCGGTGGCCGGGCCGCGGCCGACGGCGACCAGCAGCAGCTCGGCCTCCAGGGTGTCGCCACCGGCGATGGTGACCTTCACGCCCGAGTCGGTCTTCTCGACCTTCTCGAACGGCTTGCCGACCTTGAAGCCGATGCCGCGCTTGCGGAAGGTGCGCTCGAGCTGCTTGGAGATGTCCGGGTCCTCGGCGGCGACCAGGCGCGGCAGGGCCTCGACGATGGTCACCTCGGCGCCCAGCGACTTCCAGGCGCTGGCGAACTCGACGCCGATGACGCCGCCGCCCAGCACGATCGCGGACGCGGGGACGCGGTCCAGGGTGAGGGCGTGCTCGCTGGCGATGACCCGCTCGCCGTCCAGGTCCAGGCCGGGCAGGCTCTTGGAGTAGGAACCGGTGGCCAGCACGATGTTGCGGCCGGTGTAGCGCTGCCCGTTCGCCTCGACGGCGTTCGGCGCGACCAGCTTGCCGGTGCCCTCGACGTAGGTGATCTTCGCGGCCTTCACCAGGCCCTGCAGGCCCTTGTACAGGCCGGCGACGACGCCGTCCTTGTACGAGTTGATGCCCGCCATGTCGATCTCGATCAGCTCGGCCTTGATGCCGATGTGCCCGGCCTCGCGGGTCTGGTCGGCGACCTCGCCGGCGTGCAGCAGCGCCTTGGTCGGGATGCAGCCCCGGTGCAGGCACGTGCCGCCCAGCTTGTCCTTCTCGATCAGCGCGACGGACAGACCCAGCTGTGCCGCGCGCAGCGCGGTGGCGTACCCGCCGCTACCGCCGCCGAGGATGACTACGTCAAAGGTCTCGCTCACGATCGCTCCAAGGTCGCGTCATTGCCACTGAGCCGGTGTGTGCTCAGCCCACACCCGGTCATCTTGTCACTGCCGGAGCCGGGGCGCGCACTGGAGGTGCTCAAGGACACGTCTGGCTACTCTTGCCCAGTACCATGCGCACCGGAGTGAGACCTTCGACAGAGGAGCGGGTGTGGGTTGGTTCCGCCGCCGGGGCAGCGGGTCCTCGGCAGATCGTCCGGCCAACCCGGCCGACGTCGCACATCTGGAGCAGTTCGCGCAGTCCCGCCGGGGTGTCGAGGCGTTCATCGAGCCGCGGACGACGGTGACCGGAACCACCGTCATCCTGATCGCCCACGACGGTGAGTGGACCCGTCGCCGCATGCCCAGCCCCACCGTGGTGCGCCAGTTCGCCAAGCGGCTGGCGATGCCCGTCTACGACGTCCAGCTCGTCGGCTACCCCCAGCGCATGCGCGACTACAACGCCCGCCAGAAGCTCCGCCCCACCGACTGAACCCACCGTGGGTGGGGGAAGATCGCTGTTTCGTGTCACGAAGTGAGGTTTAACCGCACTTCGTGACACAAAACAGCGATCTTGACCAGCCGCCGTCACTGACCCGGCGCGGCTGCGTCGGCAGGGGGTCAGCCGTTGGCGGCGAGGTCGTCCAGGAGGGCGACCAGGGTGCGGACCGGGACGCCGGTGCCGCCCTTGCTCCAGTGGCCGGTGGCCTCGCCGGAGTGGAACGACGGGCCCGCGATGTCGATGTGCGCCCACTCGACGCCCTCGGCCACGAACTCGCGCAGGAACACACCGCCCTGCAGCATGTGGCCGGCGCGCTCCATACCCGCGCTGACCTGCAGGATGTCGGCGACGTCCGACTCCATCGACTTGCGGATCTCGTCCGGCAGCGGCATCGGCCAGGTCGGCTCGCCGACCAGCTCGCCGGCCGCCTTGGTGCGCTGGGCCAGCGCCTCCGAGCCCATCACGCCGGCGATCTTCTTGCCCAGCGCGACGACCTGGCCGCCGGTCAGCGTCGAGGTCTCGATCAGGTAGTCCGGCTGCGCCTCGCAGGCCAGCGCGATCGCGTCGGCGAGGATCATGCGGCCCTCGGCGTCGGTGTTGAGCACCTCGACCTTCTTGCCGCTGCGCATGGTGATCACGTCGCCGGGCCGGTACGCGTCGCCCGACAGCATGTTCTCCGCGATCGGGATGTACGCGGTCACCGCGACGGCCGGCTTGAGCTCGGCGATGGCGACCATGACGCTGGCCACGGCGGCGGCGCCGGCCATGTCCGACTTCATCTCCCACATGCCCTGGGCGGGCTTGATGGAGACGCCACCGGTGTCGAAGGTGATGCCCTTGCCGATCAGCGCCACGGTGGTGGTCGCCTGGGCCGGCTTGTAGGTGATCTTGACCAGGCGCGGCTTGGCGGCCGAGCCCATGCCGACGGCGAGGATGCCGCCGAAGCCGCCCTCGGTCAGCGCCTTCTCGTCGAGCACCTCGACGTCCAGGCCGGCCTTGCCGGCGACCGCGGCGATCTCGTCGGCGAACGACGGCGGGCGCAGCAGGTTGGCGGGGGCGTTGACCCAGTCGCGGGTGCGGGCTACCGCGGCGGTCACCACGGCGGCACGCTTGACCTCGGTGTTGGCGGAGGCCTCCTTGGCGTCGGGCACCAGCACCGACACCGCGGTGACCGGGTCCTTGCGGCTCGCGGACGGCTTGCCCTTGTATCCCGAGAACCGGTACGCGCCCAGCGCCGCGCCCTCCGCGACCGCGCGCAGGGTGAGCGCGCCGGTGTCGTCGGCGTCGTCGGACAGCGGCAGCGCCAGCGCGACCTTCTTCGCGCCGGCGAGCGCGCGGACCGCGGCGGCGGTGGCGCGGCGCAGCGTCTCCGGGGCGGGCGCGGCGCCGGACGGCTCGCCGCCCAGGCCGACGGCGACCAGCACCGGGGCCGTGATCGTGCCGAGCGTGGCGAGCTTGGTGACCTCGCCCGCGCCGCCGGTCGCGCCGAGCAGCGCCAGGGTGGCGGTCAGCTTGCCGTCGAACGCGGCGGCGATGCTCTCGGCCCCGGACGCCAGCAGCAGCTCGCCGGCCGCGCCCTCGGCGCCTTCCTGACTGTGTACGCCGATGACGACGGCGTCCACGGTGAGGTCGGCGGGGTCGGTGTCGGCGAGGCTCAGCGATGGCAGAGCCGTGGTGGGCGTGGTCACAAAGTACTCCTGGTGGAAGTGGGTTGCTGCGCCGATGCTAACGAACACCAAACGCCAGGGTAAGTTGCGCTCATGACCGACGTGGGTTCAAAAGACTCAGCCGACCTGCTCAGATCACCCCTGCATGAGCGTCACACCGCGCTGGGCGCCAAGTTCGCCGCTTTCGGCGGCTGGGACATGCCGTTGGAGTATGCCGGAGGCGGGGTGCTCAAGGAGCACACCGCGGTCCGCGAGGGAGTGGGCGTATTCGACGTCAGCCACCTCGGCAAGGCCCGCATCACCGGGCCGGGCGCCGCGGAGTTCGTCAACGCCTGCCTCACCAACGACCTGGGCCGGATCAAGCCGGGCAAGGCGCAGTACACGCTGTGCTGCGACGACGCGACCGGCGGTGTGGTGGACGACATCATCGCGTATCTGTACGGGGACGACCACGTCTTCCTGATCCCGAACGCGGCGAACACCACCGAGGTCGTCCGCCGGCTGACCGCCGCGGCACCGGCGGAGCTGACCGTGACGAACGAGCACGCGGACTTCGCGGTGCTGGCGGTGCAGGGGCCGCGGGCGGCCGACCTGCTCGCCGAGCTGGGGCTGCCCACCGGGCACGAGTACATGAGCTTCGCCACAGCGGAGCTGGACGGGGTCACGCTGACCGTGTGCCGCACCGGCTACACCGGCGAGCACGGCTACGAGCTGGTCGTCCCGTCGTCGGACGCGGCGGTGGTGTGGGACCGGCTGTTCGGCGCGAGCGTCGAGGCGCGGGCCTGCGGCCTGGCCGCCCGGGACACGCTGCGCACCGAGATGGGATACCCGCTGCACGGCCAGGACCTGTCCATGGAGATCACCCCGGTGCAGGCCCGCGCCGGCTGGGCCGTGGGCTGGAACAAGCCCGCCTTCTGGGGCCGCGACGTGCTCACCGCCGAGAAGGCGGCCGGCGCCCGCCGCACCCTGTGGGGCCTGGTCGCCAACGACCGCGGCATCCCGCGCCCGCACATGGCGGTGCTCTCCGGCGACACCACGGTCGGCGAGGTCACCAGCGGCACCTTCTCCCCGACCCGCAAGGTCGGCATCGCCCTGGCCCTGCTCGACACCGCCACCGGCCTCACCGAGGGCGACACCGTCGAGGTCGACGTCCGCGGCCGCCGCAGCTCCATGACCGTGACGAAACCCCCCTTCGTCACCCCCTCCGTCAAGTAACCCAAACGCAAGGAAGGGCACCTTCTTAACGCTATGCGTGGTAGAAGGTGCCCTTCTTAACGCGTTACGGAGGGTGCTCCTTCTTCGCGGCGTCGCCTGCCCGCCGCCCGTGCCTCGTAGCTCGCGCTCGTCGCGATCTTCGCGGGGGCGGGTACGGTGCGGGCGTGGGTGTGACGTATGAGCAGGTGCGGGGTTGGGTGCTGGAGCTTCCTGGGACCGGGGAGGTCATGGTCGAGGAGTGGGGGCATCCGACGCTGCGGGTGGGCGACAAGATGTTCGCGTCGGGGACGCCGGGGAGCACCGTGATGACGGTGAAGGCGTCGAAGGAGGAGCAGGCGGCGCTGCTGGCGGCCGCGCCGGAGGTGTACTCCGTGGCGGCGTACGTCGGGCGGTTCGGGTGGGTCCAGGTCGCGCTCGATCGGGTCGAGGCGGACGAGCTGCGGGAGCTGGTGGTCGAGGCGTGGCGGCGGACCGCGCCGAAGAAGCTGGTCAAGCAGTACGACGCGGGGGCCTAGCCGGCCAGGGTCTTGCCCTCGGTGCAGCGGCTCAGCCACATCGCGGCCTCCTCGGGCGACAGCACCTCGTCGAGCGAGATCGACGCGGCCATCATCGGGAAGCGGCGGGCGTTGTCCCAGCTCCGCTCGTACGGCGGCGGGTCCAGCTGGATGATCCGCACGCCCTCGGGGGCGGGGATGTCGGCGGGCACGCCCTCGTTCCAGATCCAGTTGCCGTACGCGTCGACCAGGTTGAACCAGCCCTTGACCTGCCCGCCGAACGCCTCGTACGGCGCGTCCAGGGCCACCGCCGTCCACGCCGGGTCGACGTGCAGCCCGTCGAGCATGCCCTGCTCGGCCGGCCCGGACAGGACCGCGGCCAGCAGCACGTGCAGCTGGAAGTTGTCGCCGACGCCGCTGATGCTGACCCGCCAGCCGCGTCCGGTGCCCCGGTGCAGGACCAGCAGCTGCTCGGCGTCGAGCACCGACAGCAGCATCGACACCCAGCCGGTGTCCTCGCGCACCTGCTCCAGTGCGGACAGCGCCGACCGCAGGCCGGGCGTGCACCGGCAGGCCAGCCGCGCCGTGGGGGAGTGCTGCAGCACCGTGGTCGCGCAGCGCATCCAGGACGCCAGCCCGAACCAGCTCTCCGTCAGCCGCACCGCCTGGTCCGGCGGGATCGTCTCGTCCAGGCGCTCCAGCGCCGCCTCGAACTCCGACTGCTCCGGCTCGGGCACGTCGACGCCGGGGAACTCGCGCGCCCACACCTGCGCGAACTCGGCGGCGTGCACGGCGACCTCAGCCAGCCGCATGCACAGCACCATCGCCAGCGGGTCGGCGTCCGCGCCGCGTTCGACCAGCGCGCCGCACAGCACCGCGAACTCGCCGCCGAAACCGGGGTCGAGCTCGGCCAGCAGCCCCGAGCAGGCCACCAGGGCGGAGGTCAGTTCGTCGGGCGACGCGCTCTGCGCGGCCTCCCACAGCTGCGCCGTCGCCGACTCGAACGCCTCCAGGTCGCGTTCGCGGCGGGCGCGCAGGAGCGCGTCGCAGGCGCGGGCGAGCGGCGTGGCGGACTCGAAGATCATTCGCGTCATGCTAGTGGCATGCGGCTCAGAAGAGAACCGGCCCGACGGTGATCGGCGTCGGACCGCTTCGGACGCCGCTCGACTCAGCGCACGAGCAGCCCGGATGATCAGCGCCGGCGGCTGCTTCGGACACAGCCCCGGCTCAGCGCGCGAGCAGCCCGACGACGATGACGGTCGTCGCCGTCTCGGACCGCTCGGCTCAGCGCACGAGCAGCCCGATGGCGATGACGGTCGTCGCCGTCTCCGACAGGAAGCCGAGGACGTCGCCGGTGACGCCGCCGAGCCGGCGTACGACATGGGCGCGCAGCGCGACCACCACGGACAGTGCGATCGCGACGGCCAGCGGGCCCTGCCAGGGGCGATGCGGCACCGCGGGGACCGCCAGCGCCGCCACCAGCAGCGCGTTCACCGCCACCGCGGCCGGGCCGACGGTGCCCGCGACGAGCGCGCCCATGCCGCCGGGCCGGGCCGCCGGGATGCCGCGCCGGCACGCCGCGGTGATGGCGAGGCGGCCCCCGGCGACGGCGGCCGCGACGGCGGCGAGCAGCGCGAGCGGCGGCCGCGTGGACAGCTGCGCCAGGGCCGCGGTCTGCAGCAGCAGCACCAGCGCCAGGGCCACCACGCCGAACGGCCCCACCTCCGGCGACTTCATGATCTCCAGGGCGCGCTCGCGGGAGCGGTACGACCCCAGCGCGTCGACCGTGTCGGCCAGCCCGTCCAGGTGCAGCCCGCGGCTGAGCAGCGCGGCCAGGCCCACGGTCAGGCCCGCCGCGACCAGCGCGGGCAGTCCTGCCGCGAGCACCGCGAGCACGCCGCCGAGCACCAGCCCGAGCAGCGCGCCGACCGCCGGGGCCAGCCGCATGGACCAGCCCGCGACGGTCCGGTCCAGGCGGTCGGGACCGGCGACCGGCGCGACCGTCAACGTGGTCAGCGCCAGCCGCAGGCCGTCAGTCCACGATGGACGCGTCATCGGCCCGCGACTCGGCCGGGTCGGTCGCGTCGTCCGGCTCGTCGTCGGGCTCCTGCAGGTGCGCCGGGGGCTCGTCCAGGATGGGCGGCAGCACCGGCAGCGACGCGGCCAGCGTCAGCGCCGAGCGCAGCAGCGGCAGCGCCAGCAGCGCGCCCGCGCCCTCGCCGAGGCTCGCGTTCAGGTCGGTCAGCGCGGTCGTGCCGAGCACGTCGGCGGCCAGCACCGTGGTGGGGTGGCGGCCCGTGTCGGCCAGCGCGCACCACAGCCGCGACTGGCTGCCCAGATCGCGGGCGACCAGCCCGGCCGCGACGCCCACGGGCCCGTCCAGCAGCACCGGGGTCCGCCGCGCGGTCGCGCCCAGGATCACGCCCGCGGCCACCGCCAGGTCCGGCCCGCCCAGCTCGGTGAGCAGCTCGCGGGCCGACAGCACGCGCCCGCGCACGCGGTGCATGGCGTCGCGTACGGCCGCGCAGCGCAGCATCCACGCGGCGTCGTCCACGGTGCCGTCGGCGCCGACCACCCGGGCCAGCAGGCCGGGCACCTCGGCGCCGGTGACGGCGGAGACCACCGCGGCCGCCGTGGACTCCGCGCCCGCCCCGCAGGAGCCGAGGATCAGCAGGTCCACACCGCTGTCGACGGCCTCGTCGGCCAGCCGCCAGCCGCGGCGCAGCAGGTCCTCGACCGCCTCGGCGGGCATCGCCTCGAAGTGCTCGATGGCCTCGGCCGGGTCGGTCTCGACGACCTGCACGCTCACCCCGTGCTCGGCGGCGAGCACGCCGATCGGGCCCTCGCCCCGGCGCGCCTCGGCGGCGGTGCGGGCCGAGCGGCGAGCGG
Organism: Catellatospora sp. NPDC049609; assembly: GCF_040675365.1. Classification (NCBI taxonomy): domain Bacteria; kingdom Bacillati; phylum Actinomycetota; class Actinomycetes; order Micromonosporales; family Micromonosporaceae; genus Catellatospora; species Catellatospora sp. NPDC049609. The sequence goes on from NZ_JBFAOU010000221.1 coordinate 10,043, forward strand.
TCTCCCCGGCCGCGACGTCGCCCTGGTGGTCGCCGTGCAGCAGCAGCAGGCGCGGCCGCGCCCACGGCGCGGGGACCGCACGGCCCTGCGCGCCCGCGGCGAACAGCACGATGTCGGCCAGCCGGCCCAGCCCCGCGCCGGGCACGTCGAGCAGGTCCAGGTGGTCTCGGGCGGCGTCGCGGGCGTCGCTGTCCGGGATGGGCAGGTTCGCGCCGGGCTCGATGACCAGGCCGGTGTCGGCGACCTGCGCGGCCGGCTCGCGGTCGGCGGGCGCGTCGGAGGGCCGGGCCGCGGCGGCGACCGGCGTGAACACCTCGGGGCTGACGTACTCCGTCGCGGCCGGGCGGGTCTGGCCGGCGGCTACCGAACCGTTCGCGCCTGGGGCGGCCGGAGCCGGGGTGGCAGCGGCCGCGACACCGGCCCCGGCGGTCGCCGCAGCCGGGCCGGCGGTCGCGACTGCGCCGTGGCCGGCTGCTGGCTGGTCCAGTGCGGTGTCGGACGTGCCGAACTCGACGGCGGCGCCGGTAGCGGCGTCGGGGCGGCGCAGCCAGGCGGGCTGCCCCGCGACGACGAGCGTGACCGCGTCGCAGGCGGCGGCGACGGCCTGATTGGTCAGTCCCAGCAGGTCGGCGAAGCGCACGCCGGCCTCGGTCGGCGGCACCACGGACAGGCCCACCTCGGGGCTGACCAGCACCACGCGCGCCGGGCAGGAGCCGACCGCCGCGGCGAGCCGGCCGATGTGCGCCTGCGCGTCCGCGCGGTCCAGCAGGCTCACCACCCAGCCGCCCAGGTCGTCGACGAGCAGCGTCTCGTCCGCCGCGGCCTGCTGCAGCGCGCTGGTGAGCGCGTCGGGGTCGCCGTACGTCTCGACGGTCACCCAGGTCTGCGGGCGGCGCTCGCGGTGCGCGGCGACGCGCTCGGCGAACGCCGGGTCGCCGCCGTCGGCGAGCGCGGTGGCGAGGTAGCGCACCGACCGCGCGCCCATCAGCAGAGATTCGGCGTACTCGCTCTTTCCGGAGCGGATCCCGCCGAGCACCAGCACCCGCGCCCCGATGTGTGTGGGCCAACCGTCATGCGACATGCCCGTACCTTATGACCTTCGCCGGCGGGGCGGGGCAGCGGATGCGTGCCTGCGCGGCCGGCCGCGCGCCGCCGGATAGGCTGATCGTCATGACATGGAGCTGGCGGTACGAGGACGCGGAGGGCAAGCCCGTAGAGGGCCCGAACGAGACGTTCAGCAACCAGGCAGACGCGGAGTCCTGGCTGGGGCAGACCTGGCGTGACCTGGTCGCCGCCGGTGCGGTCGAGGTGGTGCTCGTCGAGGTCGTCCCGTCGACCGCCACCGCCACGACGGTCTGCGCCCCCTCGGCGGCACCCGGCTCGGCATCCGCCGACCCCACACCCTGACCTGGC
>NZ_JBFAOU010000222.1:0-11407 GCF_040675365.1 Catellatospora sp. NPDC049609
CCCTGCATGGCGTTCACGCTACGCGGTCGCGGCGGCGCGCAGCAGCCCCCAGCCGCGCACCACGGCGAGGTCGTCGGCCGTGTCCACGTCGCGGCCCGGCCAAGTAGAACCCTCTACCGGAGACCTCGTGCCCACGAGGGCGGTGACGGGTCGGTTCGACCAGCTGGCGCACAGTGGGGAAAGCCGGCGGTGGTCGAGGTGCACACCGAGCGCCGGGTCGCCGACGCCACCAGGGGGACAGCCCAGGACGGGTAGCCCTTCCGGCGGCGCCTTCGTGGAAGCGGGAGCTCGTCCAGCAGGACGAACAACCGGGCGGTACAGCGCTCGCCGATGGTGCGGCTCAAGTCCTACCGCGTCGGGTTCCTCGGGTACGTCCGCCTTGCGTGCCCGGCCGGCATGGGTGACGGCATGTTCGGTGTGCGGTATCCTAAGCACGTGGCGACCAACGGCACCTCCGACACCCGCGACGACACCGCGGCGCTGCTGGCTGCCGTCGGGATCGAGGTCACCGACGCGGGTAAGGCACGGGCTCGGCGCCGCCTTGCCGACGCCGACCGCCAGCGCACCCCGCGGCTGCGGCAAGAGTGGCGCGCACAGCTCGGCCTGCCGACCTCCAACGCCGCGTGAGCGACGGCCACGTCCGGGTCGTCCTGGACACCGGGGCCATCAAGGCGTTCACGCTCGGCTCGATCGATGTCGGCGAGGTCATCGCTGAAGTAGCCGACGAGGGCGCGGCCGTGGGCCTGCCGATCCTCTGCCTCGTGGAAGCCGCCCGCAGCGTCGCCGACACCGACCGGCTGGACCTGCTCGCCAGCCACAGCGCTGTCGTGGTGCTGTTACCGTGGCCCACCGACTGGCGGGCGCTCGCCGTCACCTGCGATATAGTCGGCCGCCTGGACGCCGCGTCCGCCGTACTCGCGGCATACGACCTCGACTGTTCGGTGCTCACCAACCAGCCCGGGTTGTACGCGGGCCTAGCCGATGGCGGCCCGATCATCCCGTTCTAATAGCTTGCGGGTGGGTGCAAGCGACGCTTCGCAAGTGCCCACCGAGGTCATGGAAGCCCTTCCGCCGTTCTGGGACGTGATCCCCTTGGTCAGACCGGGCTCCTCGATCAGAGCCGCCGGACAGGGCCACGCCTGCCTATCGCCGTGCTGGAGGCGTGGCCCTGTCCGGCGGCACCGGCTTTGCTCACGGTTTCATGTTCTCAGCCCTCGGCAGGGGCCGACCTCTCCGCAGTTTCGCGAGTCTTCGAGCTCTCATTTAGACCGAAGTCCCTGTCGACCGCTGGAGACACGAACGGCTCATGATATGGCGTGACCCGAGCACTTCTATTAGAGCGCCGCGTCTCCGCATGGCGCTGACCAGCGCGAAAGCGCTAGCTCCAACGATGAGGAGGGCATGTTGAGCCAGATCTTCTGAGGCATCGACTGGGCGGAAAGCCACCACGACGTAGCCTTGATCAACGAAGACGGCGACCAGGTCGCCAAGCTTCGGATCAGCGATGACGCGGCCGGCCTTCACGCGCTACTGGACCTGCTGGCCGCTCACGGGGACAGCCCGAAAGATCTAATTCCGGTGGCCATCGAGACACCACACGGTCTGCTGCCCCAGTGTCTTCGAGCCGCGGGCCGCATGGTGTACGCGATCAATCCGCTGGCAGCGTCCCGCTATCGCGACCGGACCAGCGTCTCCAGGGCGAAGTCTGACGCTGCCGACGCCCGTGTGCTGGCCAACATCCTGCGCACCGACATCAGTGCTCACCGGCCGCTGCCGGCCGACAGCGAACTGGCCCAGGCGGTGGCGGTACTCGCGCGCGCCCACCAGGACGCCGTCTGGGACCGCCAGCAGATCCTCAACCGCCTCCGCTCGCACCTACGCCTGTACTACCCGGCCTTTCTGGCTGCATTCCACGGTGGCAAGAACCTCGGCCTGGACTCCGCACACGCCCGCGCGGTACTGATGGCCGCCCCAACGCCAGCTGAGGCAGCCGGGCTCACCCGTAGGCAGCTGCGTGCCCTGCTTAGCCGCGCCGGGCGGCTGCGCCGCGGCACGGACGAGCTCGTCGGACGTCTCCACGCAACCTTCCGGCTGGAGCAGATGCGCCACCTGCTCGCGTCCCGTCGCGCCTGCGTGGAACGCGTCATCGCCCACCTCAGGAACTGGAAGATCCCGGCCACCGGATACCGGCGGCTGCTGGCCAGCTTCCCGGCCACCCTCACCGCCGTCACCGCGCTGGAGATCTACCGGACATCGACAAGCGCCTCATGAATAATCTGCCGGGGTCGATGCGACCGCCCTGGGTCCGTGAAAATGGTGGGTGGCGGCCGTTCGTGCAGACGTCGTTGAGAACGTTGGTGTCTTGAGCCCGTGAATAATCGGACGCGGGAGCGTGGGCAGGTGCCCTGGACTGTTGCTTCGAGCACGTGAGTCAACCTCTATGTGAAGATCGCTCCCAGCTGGACGGCCGCCGCCCCTCCCCTCCGTCCCCGGGTGGTGACAGCGATGGCAATCGAGGTACTGGAACAACGGGTCGCGGGTCTGGACATCGCGAAGGCGTCCCTAGTCGCCTGCGTCCGCGTCCCGGGACCGCGCAAAGGCTGGCAGATGCACAAACGCAAGTTCGCCACCACGACCAAAGAACTACTCGAACTCCTCGCATGGCTGACCGAGCACCAGGTCACCCGGGTCGGCATGGAGTCCACCTCCGGCTACTGGAAGCCGGTGTTCTACGTCCTGGAAGCCCATGTCGAGTGCTGGCTGCTCAACGCCGGTCACATGAAGGCCGTGCCCGGCCGCAAGACCGACATGGCAGACGCGGAGTGGATCGCCGACCTGGTCGCCCACGGCCTCGTCCGACCGAGCTTCGTCCCGCCGCCGCCGATCCGCCGGCTGCGCGACCTCACCCGCCGACGCACCCTGCTGCTGGCCGAACGCAACCGTGAGAAGCAGCGCATGGAGAAGCTCCTGGAAGACGCGGGGGTCAAGCTGTCGATCGTGGCCAGCGACATCTTCGGCGTCTCCGGCCGCGCCATGATCGAAGCTCTGATCAATGGTGAGCGTGACGGCCGTGTGCTGGCCGACCTGGCCGTCGGGGCGATGCGCAAGAAGATCCCGGCTCTGCACGACGCGCTCGTGGGCCGGTTCGGCGACCACCACGCCTTCCTCGCCGCGATGATCCTGCACCACATCGACGCCATCAACGCGATGATCGCCGAGCTCGACCAGCGGATCACCACCGAGATCGACCCCTACCGACGCGAGATCGAGCTCCTGGACAGCGTTCCGGGGATCTCCGAACGCGCCGCGCAGGTCATCATCGCCGAGATCGGCACCAGCATGGACCGTTTCCTCACCGCCCGGCACCTGGCCTCATGGGCCGGGGTCTGCCCGGGCAACAACAAGACCGGTGGGCAAGGCCAAGCCCGGGCATACCCGGCCAGGTAACAAGTGGCTCAAGGCCGCACTCGGCATCGCGGCACTGTCCGCGGTCCGCGGCAAGGACACCTACCTCAACGCCCAGTTCCGGCGCATCGCCGCACGCCGCGGCGGCAAACGCGCCGCCACCGCAACCGCACACACCCTGATCACCGCGATCCGGCACATCCTCGACCGTCAGACGACCTACCAAGACCTCGGCGCCGACCACTTCCTCAACCGCATCGACCCCGACCGCCAACGCCGCCGCGCCATCGCCCAGCTCGAGCACCTCGGCTACACGGTCACGATCAACCCCACAACGGCCTGACCAGCAACTCCCTCACATTTTCGAGTCAACGCTCTCAGCTGACAAACGTGACTGCCGTACTACCTTTTGGCTGGACAGACCCGAGATCATCATCATCCCCATGTACGGCCGGGCAAACTTCGCACTCCTACGCCACCGCATCCTGCTCAACGCCTGACCACGACGACCACAAGATCTTCGCCAGAGCCGCAGTTCTCCGGATGGACGGTCACCAGATCTGGATCTTGTTTAGGTCAGTGGCGTCACTCCTTTGCCGGCGAGGGCTTCGGCCAGGCGGTGGCTGGCGCCCTTGGTGATGACCAGGTGGGCGTGGTGCAGTAGCCGGTCGATGGTCGCGGTGGCGAGGATCTTGGGCATGATCGTGTCGAAGCCATCTGGGATGTGTGTGGTTACGGCGATGGATCGGCGTTCGTAGGCGGCGTCGATGACGCGGTAGAACGCTTCGGCGGCGTCCCGGCCGGCGGGCAGTATGCCGATGTCGCCGCGCTTCGGCGGAGAAGGGCGAGGTCGGAGCTTCTGGCGGCCTGGCCGTTGCCTCCGGCTGAGGCGATCAAGGTCCTGGTGTGTTTGGACTTTGCTCTTGGCGTCAGCCGTCGCGACGACGGCGCCTGGTGACGAGAACGAACGCCACCGTCGAAACTTTGTATAGCGAACATGCGAGGTTTGTCTTGCGAAATAGGTGGACCTTTGTGAATGATGGCCTGAGCGCCACGATCACCGTCCGAACCAGTGGTTCCTGGACGCCTCGCTTCCCCGCGCCGGGGTGGTGCGTCAGGCGCAGCGGTCAAACCCGATGCCGGAGGGAAACGCATGCGATCAAGCCGAAGGGACACGTTGACGGCGGCCGAGCCGGCGCTGCAAAGCGCTGCATATGACGACTTCGACGGAGCCCTTCAGGAATGGCGAAAGGTGTGGCCTCACCCCGGACCCCGGCCCAGCATCGTGATCATCCCGACATCTACGGGGGCAGTGTGGCGACTGTCGGCCGTCCTACTACTGGGCGGGATGTTGTTGGTTGTCTGCATCCCCATCTCGCTGCGAGTCTGCGGATGCCTTGACGGCCGCACCCGCGTACCCGCCACCGCCCTGCGCGCTCCCGTGGACCACTGGCGCTGCGCAGCCGATCATCGCGTGGCCATTGTCGGCGCCGACGATCTGGTACACATGCCCGCCGATCCGGTAAGCCTCACCGGCGGTGAAGAGGCGGTCTCGTCGCAGGCCGATGCGCTGCTGGCACTCCGGGACCGAAAGCCAGCCGCCTGGCTGCCGCCCATGCGAGTGCCCATCGTCGCCGGAATGGACCTAAATCCCATGCCTGACCAGTTAGACGCCAGGCGCGGATCAGCATGGTGAGCACGATCTCCGTCTCGGCCATCAGCAGCGTGACGGCTGATCAGTCATGGCTCGACGGCGCCGAAGCCGTCGGGCGCCCGCCGACAGCGTCGACACCGGACGCGGCGCCGAAGTCCCGGGCATCTGCAGCGTGGTCGTCGCGGTCACGACCGTTGTCGGCCGCACCGGATGCGTGGTGGTCCCGGTGCCGTCGAACCGCCCAGACCTGTCTCACCACGCCATGCGGCACTCATGCGGCGACCTTCACCTGGGGGGAGAGCTGATGCTCATCGTGATCGGATCATTAAAGGGCTCGCCGGGGGCCAGCACGCTGGCGCTGGCCTTAGCGGCGACCTGGCCCGCGGCCGGACCCCGGCCCGTGCTGGTAGAGGCCGACCCGGCAGGTGGGCAGATCGGCGCCTACTGGCGGTTCTTCGAGTTCCCCGGCCTGTGGTCGCTGGCACAACACCTGCGCCGCGACGACACCTGGCAGGCCCGCGAACACGCGATCCGGCTGCCGATCGGAGTCGACGTCGTGGCCGGCCAAGCCCGTGACAACGCGGTCGCGGCACAAGTGGCCGCAGACCGCGCCGGGATGATCCCCTCGGCCGAGGTCGTCATCGCCGACGTCGGCCGCCTGGAGCGCGGCGGCCCGTGCGGCGGCTTCCTGGCAGCCGCCGACCATGTCGTGGTCGTCGCACGTCCGGTCGAGGCAGAGCTCGCCCTCGTGCAGGGCCGCGCCCAGGCCCTCACGGAAGCCACCGGCGGCAAGGTGTGGCTGGCGACCGTGGGCCACGGGCCGTTCACCGGCGCCCAGATCTTCGGCGCCGTCGGTCTGCCCCACATCGGCCAGGTTCCGCATGACCGCCTCAGCGGGCCACTGCTTCGCGGCGAGCGGTGGTCGCGGCACTGGCGTCTGTTCGGACTGTTCCGAAAAGCGACCATGATCGCCACTACGCTGTGGAAGGCGGGCCCGCTCACCAGACCCGGCGCTTTCGACCTCGACGCCGAGGTAGGGGACGCCGCCCCGCAGGGGTTGGGCGTCCCGACACCATCCGGCCCGGTGCCCTCACCCGCAGCCGGCCACGAGCCTGCCTCGGCGCCGAGCCGAACCGGCACCCGGACAGCACCGGCGCCACCGTACGCGACCACGGCTTCGCGGCCTGCCGGTGACCAGCCGGCACCTTCGCACCACGACACCGGCATCGACCCGCCGGCCGGACCGGCTTCCGGTGCCTCGATGGTGTCGCGGCACCGGCACGCCGACCCGGTTCCTGATGCGGGGACGGCCGAGCCGCCCGCCGGGCCGCACCCGGCACCGGTATCGCCGTTCATGAAACGCATTCGCCGTGCCCTGGGCCGCGGCCCGGCTCCTGCGGTGGCCGAGCCGACCGCTGACACGATCGAAACAGCCGCGGCAGGGGCGGTCGGTGTCAGCGACGTGCTCGTCTCCTCAGGGCTCGGGCTGATCGGGCCGGGAGCCCTGGACGCGGCACGAGGGATGCTCGTGGGCGCCCTGTCATCCGGGCAGCACCTCGCCCCGGATGCCCGAGGGCAGGTGCTCGTGCCCGCCGACACCCTGCAGCTGCTGCTCGGCTCCGCCGCCGACGTGCTGCCGCGGCTGCGGCGGCTGCACCTCACGGACTCCATCGGCGAGGCGGTCGCCTACGTCGAAGAGGAGATCATTCGCCGCTCGCGCATCGTCGCCGACGCGCAGACCGCCGAAGTGCTCGACGTGCAGGGACTCGACACCTACGCCGAGACGCTGCCACAGCTGCTTCTGATCGTCGGCGCCCCGGACCCGCGCTGGCTGACCCGCCTGGCCACCGCTGTCGCGCTGGGACAATCGGTCGCGATCAGAGCCGTCATCGTCGGTGAGTGGCGGCGTGGCACGACTCTGCGGGTCGGCGCAGACGGCGCCACCGGCACTGCGCACCGACTCGCTGTCCTGGACGTCGCCACCGCCGTCCAGCAGCTGTCGATGCTCCGGGCAGAGCGCGACCAACCGCCGACCACCGAGCCGGAGCTCACCGCCGCCGAACCTGAATCACCGCGGCAGCTCGCCAGGACCCTCGCCGAGGCAGGGCACCTGCTCGGTCAGGACGCTCGGTCTCCGGTCCGCCTCAAGGTGCTCGGCGTGCCGGCGGTCCTCGACCAGGCCGGCCGGCCCGCACCTCGGCTGCGTACCGCCGCCCGCGAGCTGATGGTCTACCTCGTCATGAACCGCGACGGCGCCACCATCAGCGACATCCTGGAGGCGATCTACCCCGATGCGACGGTCACTCGCGCGAGCGAGCGGCTGTCCACGGACGTGGCAAACCTGCGCCGGGTCATCCGCACCGTCGCCGGCCCCACACCCGATGGCAGCCGCCTGGAGCCGGTCGTCAATTCCGGTGGCCACTACCGCCTCAACCCCGACGTCGTCGACGCCGACTGGTGGACGATCACCGACGAATACGCTCAGGTCGCAGCGGCACCCGACGACCGGCACCGGCTCAAGCACCTGCGCGCCGCCCTCGCCGAGATCACCGGGCCGCTGGCCCAGGGTTGCCTGTATGAGTGGAGCACCACCGACGAGGAACGCGTACGCCGCCGCACGCTGACGCTATACGTGCAGACCGCGGCCATGTATGCCGACACCGATCCCCACCAGGCCCGGGCCCTGCTCGAAGCCGCTTGCACCATCGACCCGCTGTCGGAAGCGCTGGCCTGCCGCGCGATGCGCGCCGCAGCCGCCGACGGCGACGCCGACGCCGTCGGCCACCGCCTCGCCGTGCTCACCCGGGACCTGCACCAGGCAGGCCTGGAACTGTCCGAGCACACCGCCCGCTTGGCCCAGCAGCTGCTGGCCGACCTGGCCGCCCACCCGTCCAGCCACCCCTGAACTGATCGTCAGATAGCGGCGTGGCGGCGCCCGCCGCAGACCGGTGCCCCGACCACAAGGTCCGCGCACCGGCACTCCGCAGGCCCCCGAGTATGCGTGAGGAGCGCACATGGGCAGGATCCGAACCATCAAGCCCGAGTTCTGGACCAGCGAAACCCTGGCGAGGGTCTCGATCCGCACCCGGCTGACCTTCGCCGGGGTCTGGACCTACGTCGACGACAACGGCGTCGGACGCGACAACCACCGCCTCATCGCCAGCGAGCTCTACCCCATCGAAGACGACCCACGCGAGGCACGCGACAGTACTCGCGACGACCTCGCGAGCCTCTGTGAGCAGGGACTGATAGTCCGCTACATCGTCGGGGGCAAGCGCTACCTCAAGGTCGCCGGCTGGGAGGAGCACCAGCGCATCGACAGGCCCAGCAAACCGCGCTACCCAGATCCCCAAGCCGAAGGCGCCCGCATCCTGACCTCTGCCGAGGCGAACCTGCTCGACAGCCGGCCACAGGCGCCGAAGCCGGTCGCCGACCTTCGCGAGGAGCATGTGAGGCGTGCGGTACGCCGACGTGTCGCACGGTTCGCCGTCAACGGCCGCCACTATGTCGTGGTCACCGCCCGCCGACCACGCCGACGCGACGACGGCACCTGCCCGAACCCGCGCATCTGCGGCCCAACCGCCGGGCCTGACCACGATGACCGGCAGCCACCTGCACAAACCGAGGCGGTGGATGGGCTGATCTCGCAGGGCTCGCGCACCTGTCGCGAGCCGGTCGCGACACTCCCGCGGCCGGAACAGGGAGCAGGGAACAGGGAGTGGGGAACAGGGAACACACCATCGCTCGCCGGCATGCTGCCGCCAGCCCCAGCCCCAGCCCCAGCCCCAGCCCCAGCCCCAGCCCCAGCCCCAGCCCCAGCCCCAACCCCAGCCCCAACCCCAGCCGCGGGCCGGCCGACCGGCATCGGCGTGGTAGACAGGACGCCGTCGCGGTCACTGGTGTCCCCACGCCGATCCGGGCGCTCGAGGGCGGACGTCGACGAGGCGTTCGACCGGTTCTGGCAGGCATATCCCAAACGGGTGGGCAAGCTCAGCGCACGCAAGGCGTTCGACGCGATCGCTCGCGACCTTCGCGTTCAGCTCGACGACATCGTCGCCGGAGCCGAACGCTATCGCGACGACGGCACCCGCCGCCGAGCCGGCGACCAGTACACCGCACATCCGGGCACCTGGCTGCGTGCCGGCCGTTGGCTCGACGAACCGACAACGGCATCGACCACGTCGCCGCTGTCCACCACTGACCAGCGCGTGCAGGCCGGACTGGCGCTCGCGGCGAAGTTCGCCGCGATGGAAGAACGAGGCGAGATCTAGTGGAATCATCGCAGATCAGCAAGGTGCGGTCTGGTTGCCGGCCGCGCCACACCCGCAGCGGCAGCCGCCGACTCGCGGCGCGGTACGGCACCGTCGTGGGCTTCGGGCTTGTCGAGGCACCACGGGTGCAGCATCAAGCTGGAGCCGGCCGCTGGCAGGCCACGGGGCCGACTGACCCCGCGGGGGCGGCAAACAAGGCCCTGGCGGACCGCAGCGGCTTGCACCTGCGGTGGCCGGGCGGGCGGACGCCGTTGTGAAGATGAGCGAGATGGGCAGAGTACTGGCCAAGGCCGCAGCGTTCGATCAGCGGACCCTTGGCGAGGCCGACGTCCTCGCCTGGTTCGAGGCCGTCGGGCACCTCGACTACGAGCTCGCGCTGGATGCCGTCGTGCGCCACTACCGGACGAGCAGGCAGCGGATGTGGCCTGCCGATCTGGTCGACGGCGTGCGCGCGATCCGCGCTGAACGTGAAAGCCACCGACATCCGGTCCTTCGGGCCCCGTCGCGGTTCGAAGCCGACGTCGCGCGCGATGCCCGCGTCAAAGCAGGCATCGGCCAAGTGATGAAGGCCGTCGGACTCCCGCGCCCGGTCGACGTCGACGACGTGCACCGCCGGGCACTGGAGCGCGCCCGCGCCGAGCACGGCCGCGGCAGGACGCCGCCGAGGCGCAGGACCCGCAGCACTGAGGCTCCCGACCTGAACGCGATAACCACCGCGCCGGCGTGGACGAGCGACCCGGTGCGCGAACGCTTGTCCCGGGCTGCGCTGCACGAACGTGGCAGGTCGTGTGGTGGACCTGGGTGTCGGGCCTGTTGAGCTGGCGTGGAACCGGACGCTCGGTTGCTGACGTGGGGGTGTCAGCCTTGCCGCGTGCGGCTTGGTAAATCGGGCGTCGCTGTGGTCTCGCATACCTGCCCCCAGCGGTCGCGGCACACGTAGGACAGGCTCGCGTGGATCGGAGTGCCGAGGTTGTCATACAGCACCGGGCCGGCAGTGCACACATGGCGACACCCAGGGCCAGGTCACACGGTCAACCGCACTCACCGACTGCCCCGTTACCTTTTTGATGTCCCCAGCCGGGGACGGCTCGGTCGCTCGGCCCGGTATGACTTACCGCCCCTGTCGTACGCATGATCCGGGGGGTGTTGTCGCCGGGCCGGGTGGCGTCGACCGACCGCTGATAGGGACAAGGCCACCCGCACTCTGGGCAGGTCTCCTCGTAACGTGGCTGCCGGCAGTCGATGCCAGATCGGCGACCGAGACACTGGGCAAGTGTCGCGGGGAGGCGATACATGCACGCGGACTACCAGGTATTTCTCGGCCTTGACGTCGGCAAGGAAGGCCACCACGCGGTGGCTCTCGACCGTGACGGCAGACGGCTGTACGACGCGCCGCTGGCCAACAGCGAAGCCAAACTGCAGCAGGTGCTCGACAAACTCGCCCGCCACGGCCAGGTACTCGTCGTGGTCGACCAGCCGTCCTCGATCGGCGCCCTGCCCGTCGCAGTCGCCCGCGCCTGCGGCCATCAGGTCGCCTACCTTCCTGGCCTGCCGATGCGTCGTTTGGCCGACCTGCATCCAGGTACCGTCGACCGCGACAGCCCCGTCGCCGCGGCCATAGAGCGGCTCGACCAGTGCGTGGCGTTGCGCGGCTTGTACTCCAGGGTCGACACCACGATCCGCTCCACGTCAGCGTCGCTGACCGTGCGTGGCCGGCCAGGGCGCGGCTCGTCGAACAACCCGTCGAGCCGGTCGACGACAAACCGCGCCCGCCACGTCCCGACCGTCGGCAGCGATACCCCGAGCAGCCGCGAGACCTCACTGTTGGACAAGCCCTGCGCGCACGCCAACATGATCCGCGCCCGCAACGCCAACGCCTGCGCCGTGGTGCGCCTACGCGTCAACGCCTCCAGCGCCTCGCGCTCGACCTCGGTCAACTCCAGCAGCGCGAGCCTCGGCCCACGACCATCACCCATACCGAAACTAACGATCTTGTGCGCAATAGTTGAGGTCGCGTGATGGGCCGCTCCGGGGCGTTTCACCAGGTGATGGTGCGGTCGGAGACCAGGGCGGCGAC
>NZ_JBFAOU010000223.1:0-11231 GCF_040675365.1 Catellatospora sp. NPDC049609
TGAAGACACGACGAGCCCATCGACGCGGCATCCAAAAAGGATCTGCGATCGGACCAGCAACCGCCACCGTCAGCTATTGCGCACAAGATCGTAAGGACAGCTTCAAGGATCGCGAGCGGCTCGGAGTCGGTCAACGAACTGGCCGTTGTCACCATAGTTCCTGTTGATCCACCACCGGGACACGCCGGCTCAAAGCTAAACCTGTAGTGCCTGACCTCGCTAACTAACACGCTCTCGGTCGGTCTCCTCTCGGCAGCTCTACTGGTCGGCGATAGCGCGCTTGATCTCCAGTCGAGCCGGTGGGGGTGGGTCGTTCGCTTGACGATCACTTGTCGGTCTGTCGCGCATGTGGTGGGAGATGGGGCCGATCTTGTCGGACCGACGGACTAGTGACATTGGGGGATCGCGGCGGCAGGATGGAAGGCCGAGTCGGGACGAGCGGTGTCGGTGTGGCATCTCGAAACGGAGAGCGACCACATGGGATGAGTCGAATCACGGCTATTGCGAGCCTGTCTCGCGATAGCCGCGACGTCTTCTCTGGAATCTGATAGTCGGCGACCGATTGACGGAAGTTCGCCGCAGACGTGAGGAGTGCTTCAGAGGTGACGGCAGTGGGGCAGTCATGGGAGCCGGACGAAGGGCTTGTGCGGGAGGTAGAGGACCAGTTCGATCGGGCTCTGGCCTCCTACCGGGCGAACCCGCACCTCATCGAGGAGCATGCCAACCACGAGGAATCCATCCGGGTCGGCGGGTACGCCAACCGCACTTTGCTCGAGTTGGTGCAGAACGCCGCCGACGCGATGTCGGGAGCCGGCGATGGCGAGACGGGACAGGCCGGTCGAGTGGAGATCGTCCTGGATGCCTCACATGGGGTGCTCTACTGCGCCAACGCGGGTCGTCCGTTCTCCAAAGCCGGACTGACGGCGATCACTCACGCTCACCTCAGCGGCAAGCGCGGCGATGAGATCGGGCGATTCGGGCTCGGTTTCAAGTCGGTCCTCGCGGTATCCGACGCTCCTCAGGTCTTCAGCCGATCGGTGTCGTTCGAGTTCAACTCGCCTACGGCCCGCGACGGAATCGCCGCGCTCGGGTCCACGGCGCGCCGCTACCCGGTCCTGCGCACCGCGACCATCGCCGATTCGGGCGCCGCCTTCGCGGCGGATCCCGTCCTGCGCGAGCTCGCGAGCTGGGCGACCACGGTCATCAAGCTTCCGGGTGCCTCCAGTCTCACGCGGCTGCGGATCGAGATCGAGAAGTTCGACTCGGAGTTCCTGCTCTTCGTCGGTGCGGTGCGTGAGGTCAGACTCAGAGTTCTGGGCTCCAACGCCTTCCAGACCAGTCACGTGTCCCGTGACCTCGGCGGCGGCCTGTTCAAGATCGAGCGCCCGGACGGCGGCGGCGACGAATGGATCGTCGCGAGTCGGATGCACAAGCCGTCACCGGAGGCTCGCAAGCAGGTCGGCGAGGCGGTCTCCCGCACCGAGGTCAAGGTCACCGTCGCGATGCCGCGGCGATACGGCAAACAGCGCATCGGAAGGTTCTGGTCCTACTTTCCCCTGCAGGACCAGACCTCGGCCTCCGCGCTCTTCAACGCCCCGTGGAGCGTCAACGACGACCGGACGACGCTACTGAAGAACGACTACAACCGAGAGATGCTGCAGACCCTCTCGGCGATGTTCGTCGGCCTGCTGCCGCGGGTGAGCACGTCGGATGACCCCGCGGCTCATCTCGATTACATGCCCGCCCGAGGCAAGGAGGCGCTATCGTTCGGCGACGAGCAGTTATGCGCCGACGTGCCGCGCAAGTCGGTGAGCCTCGACCTCGTTCCCGACGCGACCGGCGCCCTGGTGGCGGCATCCAAGGTACGAGCGCTGGACTTCGCCGTCCCGCTCGACGAGAAGCTCCACCGGACCTGGATCGAGTCTCCGAACACCGGTGACGACGTGCCGCACTGGAGTTGCTACACGACGCCGCAGCGCACCACGCGTCTGCGTCAACTCCTGGCCGCAGCGACGGGCGGCGTCGACGCCGACGAGCGTGACATGAAACGTGCAGTGGAGGCAGTGCCGAAACGAGGGCTGCTCACCTGGCTGAACGAATGGGCAAAGGGTTCCGACCTGCAGTCCGCCGCCAATGCCTTCCGTTTCGTGTGCGGCCACCGGAGCATGGCGGACATCGACCGTGCCAGAGTCATCCCGACGACCGACGGCATGCGGGCCCTCGTAGACAAGAACGTCGTCTTCCTGCACCGCGAGGAGGGCGTCGACATCGAGGGAGCGGTCTTCGTCTCGCCCGGCTTCCTGGCGCTGCCCGGCGTGGAGGACGGCCTCAAGAAGGCGGGTTTCCGGAACCTCGACCCGCTGGCGATCCTCAACGCCCGTGTCGCGAGGCTGAAGCACGACTCGGACGAGGAGGAGCTGGCCAAGGTCTGGAACGCGGTCGACGAACTGCCCGTCTCCGAGGCGGTCAAAGCGATGACAGGCTTGGCCAGCGCGATCAAGGTGCCTACCCTCGACGGCGGGTGGGCGCTGCCTCGCCGGGTGTTCGACCTGGGCGACCACCTGGGGGACGCCTTCGGGGCCATGGCGCTGGATCGCCGACGGTGCTTGCCTCAGGTCGCGCGCCAGTTGGGGGTCGTCCATGAAGTGGTGCGCAGTTATTCGGCTGAGGACGAACCCTGTCTGGAACAGTACCGGGACTGGGCACTGGCCGAGTTGAACGCGTCTCTCGGCCCCGGTGAGCGGCCGGTCGAGCGCGTCGATCTCTTCCCCGGTACGGGACCCGGTCCCTTCTCCACGCTCGTGCTACTGCGCGATGCCGGGGCGCCGGAGAAGGTGCGGGCGGACTGGACCGTCAAGCTGCTCCAGGTGGGGGATACCGAATGGACCTGTGAGGATCTGGACAGCAGCCGGACTCACCGTATCCCGTCTCCTGTCCGCTGGGCAGTGCAGGAAGCCGGCCTGCTGCAGACCAGCCGAGGGTTCCGGGCACCAGCCGGTGTCGTGGCGCCGTCACTGGTCAGGTATGCGGGCTTCCTTCCACTGTTGCAGGGATCGAGTCAGGTCGCCGAGGCGTTGGATCTGCCCGACGAACTCGACGACGTGCCCGCCCTCGTGATGAAGGAGGCGCTGGGGCAGGATCTGTTCCCCCCGGGCGCCGACGACCGCGTGCTCGTCGAATTCATCCTGGCGGCCTGTCGCGTCGCCTACCGAGGCGTCCACCCGCCGAGCATCCCCGCGAGGGTGAAGCGGGCCGTCGAGCCGCGCCCCCCGGCGGCGGTGTACCTGGCTACGACCGACGAGCAGGAGAGGTACCTCTCGCAGCGGCAACGCCCCTATCTGAGGGTCGACCAGGACCGGGCCACGGAACTGGTGGAATCGGTCGGCTGCCGACGCTTCGAGGACAGTTTCGCCTTCTCCATGCTGACTGTGGGAGAGCAGGACCGTGAACGGGTGATCGACGTCTTCACCGGCCTGCGCAGCACCCACGACGTCGGGAGGATCGTGAACGCGACCGTTGCCCGTGCGGCCAAGGTGATCAAGCGAGTGACCACCGAGGACGGCGTCGAGGACCAAACGCTCGACTGGCACCTCGACGGGCTGGAACTCGTCGTGCGCAGCAACGCCGACGAGCGGCAGCTGCTCGGCTTCGTCAATGAGGCCTTCCAGCTGCGCCTGACGAATGCCGAACTCGAGGGCGTGCTCAAGGTCGGACTCGACCACAAGCTCGAAGCCCGCAGACAGGAGGCCAAGGCCGCCGAGAGCGACGCGGAGCGGCTTGATGTGTACTTCGGCCCCGACGACCTTCGCGACGCCCTGCCCAAGGGACTCTGGCCAGCGCTCGAAGCCCAGGGGCTGGTCGACTCCGGAACCCCCGTCGCGGAGCTGTTCCTCACCGTGTACGGCTCGGACTCGCTCAAGCTCCTCGCCGACGCGTTCCGTGAGCTGGGCTTCCCCGACGTGCCGACCACATGGGCGGGTGGGGCGACCACGATTTCATGGCTGCGGAAAATGGGCTTCGGCAGCGAGTATGCCGGGCGCCGCAACGAGCGGCAGAACCAGGAATTCGTCGTCCCCGGTGCGGTGAGGCTCAACCCGCTGCACTACTTTCAGCGCAACATCAGCAGGCAGCTCCGTGACGTGCTCACCCACCGCGAAGCCAACGGTGACCACCAGAAGGCGATGGTCGAGCTGCCGACCGGCGCCGGCAAGACTCGTGTCGCGAGCGAGACGGTGCTCACGCTGTTCATCGAGGGTGAACTGCGGGGGCCCGTGCTGTGGATCGCACAGTCCGAGGAACTCTGCGAGCAGGCCGTGCAGACGTGGAGCACGGTCTGGAGAGGGCTGGGCGACGAGCGTCCGCTGACCGTAGGGCGGCTCTGGGACACCAACACCGTGCACGAACCGGACACCGACTTCAGCGTCGTCGTCGCCACCGATGCCAAACTCGACGTGATCCGCGGCAACGCCGAATACGAGTGGTTGAGAACCCCCACCGCCGTGATTATTGACGAGGCGCATCGTGCCGGGAACTCTGAACGGTACACCCGTATCCTGAGCTGGCTTGGGGTGGCCGGTCGAGGTTTCGAGCGGCCGTTGGTCGGATTGTCGGCGACACCGTTCAAGGGCACCTCTGAGTCGGCGACCGCCGCACTCGCGAGCAGGTTCGGCAAGAACAAGCTTGAGGCGTTCAGGGGCAACGCGTACCAGCAGCTGGCCGACATCGGGGTGCTGGCACGGGTCGAGCACGAGGTGCTATCCGGCATCGACGTGGTCCTGCAGCAGGATGAGGTGGCGGAGGCCACCAACTTCAGGAAGGTCAGCCACAGCGTCCTCGACCGGATCGGACGCGATCACGCCCGCATGTCGGTCCTGGTCGAACACATCATGGGGCTGGATAAGGACTGGCCGGTGCTGGTGTTCACCCCGAACATCCTGTCAGCACAGGTGCTCGCCGCGACCCTGCGCTGTCGTGACGTCGCTGCGGCCTCGGTGAGCGGGCAGACCGGCCGGCAGGAGCGTCGCGACATCATCCAGCGGTTCAAGCGCGGTGAGATCCGTGTGCTGGCCAACTGCGACCTGCTGATCCAGGGCTTCGACGCCCCGGGTGTGCGAGCTTTGTACATCGCCCGGCCCACGTTCAGCCCGAGCGCCTACATCCAGATGGCCGGCCGCGGTCTGCGCGGCCCGGAGAACGGCGGGAAGGAGCAGTGTTTGATCGTCGACCTCGCGGACAACTTCGGAGCGGTCAACGATCTGCTCGGCTACCGGGAGTACGAGGCCCTCTGGCAGGAGCAGCACTCATGATCCTGGTGCCCGATCTCGCCGACATCGAGAAGAACGCCGACAGCGACGCCGAGCGGCGCATCGCCCGCCTTCTGCGAACCGTTGACGGCGACCCCGACGCCGTCGCCTTCCACTCGGTGAAGCTGCGCTCTCACGCCTACAAACAGCAGGCCGAGGCCGACTTCGTGATCCTGTGGAAGAAGGTCGTCATCCTCGTCGAGGCCAAGGGCGGCGGGGTCGGTAAGCACGATGGATCGTGGTACAGCGTCGACCGGCGCGGCGACTGGCACAAGCTGGCCGGCTCGCCTATGGAGCAGGCGAGGTCGGCGATGTACGCGCTGCGTGACGTCCTGCGCGAGGAGGGGGTCGGATGGTTCGCGCACGAGGCCGTCGTCGTCACGCCGGACATCGAGACGCCGCCGCGCTCCCTGGAGTGGCCTCCGACCCACTGGCTTGCCAGGGACGACATGAGCGCCGCAGGCCTGACCGAGGCGCTGGACGCGATCGCGGCCGACGCCCGTAAGGCACCTGCCGGGCAGCGGATCGCCCGCGTGGACGAGCTGCGATCGCGCTTGTTCGGGCAGTTCACGCGGGTTCCGGTGATCGACGCGCAGCGAGGGGCCGTCGTCGAGGAGCAGAACCGGGCGACGGCCGGCCAGTGCCGGGTCCTGGCGTCGCTGGCCCGTAACCCCAGAGTGATGGTGTTCGGCGGCGCGGGCACCGGCAAGTCTCTGGTACTGGTCGAGGCGGCCAAGCAGGACGCGAGCCAGGGCAGATCGGTCATGATCACGTTTCGGTCCCCCGAGCTGCGATC
This sequence comes from Catellatospora sp. NPDC049609, assembly GCF_040675365.1. Lineage (NCBI taxonomy): Bacteria > Bacillati > Actinomycetota > Actinomycetes > Micromonosporales > Micromonosporaceae > Catellatospora > Catellatospora sp. NPDC049609. The sequence continues at coordinate 6,100 of NZ_JBFAOU010000223.1, forward strand.
GTTCTTCGCGCCGCACGTGCTCGGCCGCGACATCGACCTGGTCCCGTTCGACCAGCTCAAGCCGGGCCGGAGCTACGACGCCGTGTTCGTCGACGAGGCCCAGGACCTGATGACCGCCGAGGCCATGGACCGACTCGACGCGGCCATCACCGGCGGGCGGGCCGGCGGCCGGTGGCGGATGTTCCTGGACCCGAACAACCAGGCCCACATCGACGGCGGCTTCGACGAAGACGTCCTGGAGATCGTCACCGCCGACGCGCTGTCGGTCGACCTGGACCTCAACGTCCGCAACACCAGGGCGATCGTGCACATGGTCCAGGAGTACCTGGGTGCCGACCTCGGCGATCCCGGCATCGTCCACGGCGAGAAGATCCGCTGGCACACGCCCGACGGCGCGGCCGACGTCGACGCGGCCGAGGCCGTGGCCCGACGCATGGTCGCCGACGGGGTCCGCCGGGAGGACATCTGGATCATCAGTGCGACGTCCGCGGCCGCGCCCACCCGAACCGGGCATGGCTTCATCGTCACGAGCCCCAGGTTCGCCAAAGGGCTCGAAGCCGAGTGCGTCATCGTCTGCGACCTGCCCACGACCTTCGACCAGGCCGGGATATCCGCCCTCTACGTGGCCGTGACCCGTGCCCGGGTCTCCCTCGACCTGCTCGCCTCAAAGGACGACAAGTCCCGCCTAAAGCATCTACTCCGACAGCGACTGGTGACCGAGTGAACCTGACCAAGGCTCAGCAGATCGCGTTGGCGCACCTGCGGGCGACCTACGTCGGACCCGACGGCGGTGAAGACGAGGTCATCCTCAACCTGCCGGACCGCCAGTACGCCGTCGGCATGCTGTTCCCCTCCGGGTCGTCCACCCGCCATGACGACGGAACCGGCAGGACCCCAGACGTCCAGGCCGACGTAGTACAGGGCGACGTCGAGGAGGACGGCGCCGACGTCCCACTCGCCGAGGACTGGCGCCCGTCCTCGATCGCGATCTCCTTCGTCACCGACACACCCGCCGTCGACTGCGACTTCTCGGGCGGCACCTACCAGCCGGTCACCGGCGAGGGCCCGCCCCGTTGGCGACGCCGCCCCTTCCGGTTCGAACAGATCGAGCTCGCGCGAGACCGGCCACCGCATCAGCTCGACGCCGCAGGCGTGCCGATCGAGATCGGCTCCAGATGGCGACCGTACGGTGCCGCGCATCTGGTGACGGTGCATGTGCGCGTGCTGTCGAAGACTTCAGGCGACGACCGGCTCGACATCGCGCGGATGCTGTTCCAGGTCGCGCTCGGCGTGACGCCCGGCCTCGGCGGCCGCATCCGCGAGTACGACAGATCAAGCACGTTCGACCTCGACCAAGAGTCCGCGCAACTGCGCCTTCGATACCGGGACAGGAAGGTGTACGCCGTCGGGCACGGCATGGCGGCCGGCTGGAAGCTCGCCGACGGCGAGTGCACACGGGTGTTCCTCGACCCCGTGCCGGCCTTCGTCGTCCCCGCGATCGAGACCACCGGATTCGCCGCCGACTCGCCCGAGGCCAGGGCGCTGCGCCTGGACGACCTGGCGCGCGTCGACGAAAGTCCGGACGAGATCGTCGCGATGCTCGACAGGTTCGTGGCCGTCTTCGCCGCCTGGGTGACCGGGCAGGAGGACGACGCGGCTGGGTTCGGTGCCGACGCACCGGTCGCACGTTCCATCACCGACCGGGCCTGCGCCGCGGTTCGCCGCATGCGACAGGGGGTCGACCTGCTGCGCGATCCCGAGCAGAGGGGTCTGCGGACCGCGTTCGCGCTCGGCATGGCGGCCATGCGGCTGCAGATGCGTCAGACCGCACTACGGCGCGAACCGGACCCCGGCGAGCCGCAATGGCGACCTTTCCAACTCGGCTTCCTACTCGTGTCGCTGGCGTCGACGGTCGACGGGACACACGACGACCGGGAACTGGTCGACCTGATCTGGTTCCCCACCGGCGGCGGCAAGACCGAGGCCTATCTCGGGCTGGCCGCGATCGAGATCTTCCGCCGCCGCGTCGACCACGGCATCGCAGGCGGGGGCACCGCAGTGATCACCCGGTACACGTTGCGTCTGCTCACCGCTCAGCAGTTCCAGCGGGCCGCGTCGCTGGTCTGCGCCATGGAACTGCTGCGCCGTGACGACCCTCGGGCCAAGGGCATGGCATCGTTCTCCATCGGGCTCTGGGTCGGAAACGAGGTCACCCCCGGCACCCGACGTGAGGCCAAGGCCGCGCTCGAGCGGCTGCACAAGGCGGCCCGGCCCGAGGAGGCCAATCAGTTCCAGGTCGAGAGCTGCCCGTGGTGTGGTGCCGCACTCGTACCCGAGGCCAGGACGCAGGACCACGGCCGGTACGGATTCCGGGTCGCGGGTCACGACGTGGTCGTCCACTGCACGGACGAGGGCTGCCGGTTCCACGGTGAGCTGCCGGTGGCGGTGGTCGACGACGTCATCTACGACGAGCCGCCGACCATCCTGCTGGCGACCGTGGACAAGTTCGCGCGCCTGCAGTTCAAACCGGAGGCGGGCAACCTGCTCGGCTTGGGCACGGTGTTCCGGCAGCCGTCTCTGATCATCCAGGACGAGTTGCATCTGCTCTCGGGGCCGCTGGGCACGACGGTTGCGGTCTTCGACGCCGTAGTCCAGATGCTGCTGAGCAGGCAGGGCACACCACCGAAGATCGTGGCGTCGACGGCCACGATCCGTGCCTCCGACGAGCAGGTCCGCGGATTGTACGGCCGTGACGTCGCCCTGTATCCGCCGGCGGGCCTGAACGGCGACCGGACGTTCTTCTCACGTCCCGTCGCGAACGGGGAAGGACGCTTGTACGTCGGGTTGATGCCGCAGTCGCTGTCCCAGGCCTCTGCTGTCGTCGCCGCTGCGGCGCCCCTGATCGAGATGCCTCAGGTGCTCGCGCGGGACCCGGCGTCGGGCACGACCCGCGACTCGTACTGGACGACAGTCATGTACCACAACAGCCTCCGTGAACTGGGCCGGACCGGGACCCTGGTCGTGGACGACGTGAACGGCAGGCTGGAGCCGCGGTCGGATCGGCTGGGCCTGCCGCTGCGTCGCGTCCGCGCCGACCGGGTGCTGGAACTGACCAGCCGGCGGGGGCCGGAGGATCTGCCCAACGACCTGCGCGAACTCAACCAGAGCGTCGACGACGCCGGCGACGCGACGGACGTGGTCCTGTCCTCCAACATGCTCTCGGTCGGCATCGACATCCCGCGCCTGGCACTGATGCTGATGGTGGGTCAGCCGAAGACGACAGCCGAGTACATCCAGGCCACCAGCCGTGTCGGTCGAGGTCGCAACAACGGCATCGTCACGACCCTATTCAGGTCAAACAGGGCCCGCGACAGATCGCATTTCGAGACGTTCCGCAGCTACCACGAGACGCTCTACCGCAGTGTCGAACCCACCAGCGTCACCCCGTGGTCGCTGGCATCGCGGGAACGGTCGCTGGGCGGCGCACTGGTGGCGCTGCTCAGGCATTCGTTCGCCGCGCTCCTCGACAACGATGCCGCGATCCGGCTTGACCTGGACGACACCCGGCTTCGCGGCGGGATCGACCAGCTCGTCGCGACGTTGGTCAGTCTGGTGAGCCGCTCCGAGGACGCGGAGGCCGAGGAGACCACCGACCACGTGTGGCGGCTCCTGCGGGACTGGGACCGGCGCGCGAGACTGGCCCGACAGGCCGGAGGCGCTCTGCAGTACGAGCGACGCAAGTCCGACGACGAGGCTCTGCTCAAGCGGATCGATCAACGAGGTGAGGGATGGCTGGTCGGTGACTCCATGAGGTCGGTCGACCCTAACGTCGCCGTCCAGGTACGTGAACCGATGGAAGGGCCCACAGGTGGAACGGATCATCCATGACCTTCGGCTGGCCGAGACGGTCACCCCGTTCAGCGTCGGCGCCGTCGTCGACGTACTCGGAGAGTCACTGATCGCACCAGACACATCGTGGTGGGATCGCAGACTCGCTCCCGAGATCAGCTGCGAACGTCTCGTCGCGCGTCTGGGCGGCGGGGTGCTTCGACAGGCGCCGGCCCACTCGGGGCGAGCGGCCAAGGAGACCCCGCACCTGCTCTATTGGCGCTTTCCCGCCTGGCGGTTCTGCGAGCGGTGCACGCGACTGTCGAAGGCGACGGGCAGGAAGAAAGGTCGCTGGACGAACAACTGCGAGTGCGGTGGCAAGCTCGTCCCGATGCGTTACGTGGCGGTCTGCGGCAAGGGCAGCCACATGCAGGACATCCCTTGGTTCAAGTGGGCGCACCGGGGGAGCGACGCAGACGTGACCGACACCGTACGGTTCTGCCGGGCCTACAAGGAGCTGACGTTCGTACGCTCGGCCAAACACGGCGAGGGCCTGGCCTCGCTGCGCGTGGCGTGCGGCGGATGCCGCCGATCACGCCCGTTGTCGGAGCTGATGGGCAGGGAAGCGCTGCACCGCGACGGCATCCGGTGCGAGGGCACTCAGCCCTGGGAGGAGTCGGGGCCGATGGGAGCCTGCGAGTCGCGCCTGCACGCCGTCCAGCGCGGGGCCACCGGCAACTACATAGCCGAGCGGCTGTCGGCGCTCGACATCCCCGAGCAGCGTCCACAGTCGGCGGAGACCGCTGATCGCATCCGCGGACACGTCTACTTCGAGAAGGTGGTGGCCGACAACGGCGGTCCGCAGGCGGAGATGGTCGCCGGATGGATCGCCACGGAACTCGGCGTCTCGGCCGAGGAAGTGCTCAGCCTCGCCGCTGGCGGTGACGACGTCGACGACCCTCCGCTCCTCGGCCTCAAAGACGGCGAATGGGCGGCGTTCGTCAAGAAGATCGCGGGCGGACGGGACCACAGCGGCGGTGACTTCGTCGTGGACGGCTGGAAGGTACCCGACGACTCGACGTGGCCTTCGGCGCTAACGGACCTGCTCGCCGGAGCGGGCCAGGTCCGCCGGGTCCGCGAGGTCAGAGTGCTCAAAGGATTCCGGCGCCACAGCGCCGACGCCGACTTCGTCCCGGCCGACCTTGGCCCCGACCGCAGACGCAGGCCTGTCTACCCGGCGATCGAGATGTTCGGCGAGGGGTTCTTCCTGCGCTTCGACGAACGACGCGTCTCCGAGTGGGAGA
>NZ_JBFAOU010000224.1:0-11212 GCF_040675365.1 Catellatospora sp. NPDC049609
GTCGCCGCCCTGGTCTCCGACCGCACCATCACCTGGTGAAACGCCCCGGAGCGGCCCATCACGCGACCTCAACTATTGCGCACAAGATCGTTAGAAGTACACCTCTAAGACCTGTACCTCTAAGGCTCAAGTGAGCCCGCGTCCCCTCCCAAGGCTCGCCCTGCTGCGTCCCACGGAGCACGCCGAGCCGGTCGGGCATGGTCAAGTGGTAACGAGTCGCGCCCCCAGGTCGGAACAGAGGGCGCGACTCGTCGAGACTCGCGGGGGCGGGGCCCGGCCGGGGCGAGGTCAGCCGCGGAGGGCGGCGCGGGCGGTGAAGGCGATGCTGGCCAGCAGGAAGCCGAAATTGACCACGGTGAACGCGGCAACGAACCAGATGGTCAGCGCGGGGGCGAAGGTCAGCACCAGGCCGGCCGCGAAGATCACCGCGCCGTAGTCGCGGACCAGCTTCACCAGGCGCACCGGCAGCGACCGGGAGGTGACCATGGACGCCGCGACGTCGCTGTTCGCCAGCACGCTCGTGACCAGGTTGACCATCCAGGAGCCGGCGAACAGCGCGGCCAGCCACAGCGGCGGCCGGGCCACCGCGACCAGCGCGGTGACCAGCGTGATCTGCGATGCCACGTCGCACAGGATGTCGATGCGGGCCCCGGCGACGCTGCGCTGGTCGGTCACCCGGGCGAGCTGGCCGTCCGCGCAGTCCAGCGCGTACGCCACCTGCCAGCCGACGAGTGCGAGCAGGCCGAACAGGGGCGTGATCGCGGTGGTGCCGTCCTGCGCCCGGAGCACCAGCACGGTCGAGACCGCGACGCCGATGAGCAGGTTGATCAGGGTGAGCGTGGTGGGCTTGGCGCCGGCGCGATCCGCCAGCAGCGCGAAGACCGCGCCGATGCGCTGGCTGATCGCTTCGGAGAACAGCCCGCCGCCACGGTTGACGGCGTAGAAGTCCGCGGCGGAGGGCCGCATCCGGGGCATGCTGGTGAGCACCTCAGTAGACGGCATCGGCATAGTTTGCCACTGCTTCACCTATCGCTTCCCTGGACAGCTCCAGATGTTCGAGAATCGTGTACCGGTCGGGCCGGGTGCGCGGGGCGAACTCGACCGCGTCCACGAACTGCTCATCGGAGATGCCCAGGTCGGCGGGCGTACGCGGCAGGCCGTGCCGCTTCAGGCAGGCGCTGATCTGCGCGAACCGCGCCTCGTGCACCTTGTCCACCGACGCCCGCAGGAACGTGCAGAACAGCGCGCCGACGCCGCACTGCTCGCCGTGCCCGGCGGTGCCCGGGTAGAGGATGTCGAGCGCGTGCGAGATCTCGTGGCAGCCGCCGCTGGACGGCCGCGACGTGCCGCAGATGGCCATCGCCAGCCCGCTGGAGATCAGCGCCTCGGCCAGCAGCGTGACGAACCCGTCGTCGCTGATGTCGCCCGGGTGGTTGATCACCGCTTCGGCGCCGGAGCGGGCCATCGCCACGGCCAGGCCGTCGATCGGCTCGTTGCGGACCTGGTGTGCCAGCTCCCAGTCGGCGATGGCGCTGATGTTGCTCAGCGTCTCGGCGATGCCGGCCCGGGTCGACCGGTCCGGGCCCGCCTCGACGAAGTCCAGGTCGACGACCACGGCCAGCGGGATGTGCACGCCGTAGGAGGGGCGGCCGCCGTCGTGGTCGAGGCTGGCCACGGGGGAGGCGATGCCGTCGTTGGCCAGCGTCGTCGCGACGCTGACCATCGGGATGCCGGCCCGCGTCGCCGCGTACTTCGTGGTGTCGATGGTCTTGCCGCCGCCGATGCCCACGATCGCGTCGTAGTTGCGCCCGCGCAGCCGCTGGCCCAGGTCGAGCGCCGACTCCAGGGTGCCGCCCTCGATGTTGATGAACTCGGCCCGCTGCAGGGTGGGGCCGATCAGCTCGACGATCCGCTGCCCCTGGCCGGGCCCGACCACCACCGCGACGTCGCCGCCGGCCGAGATGCGGCGGTCGGCGAGCAGCGCGGCGAGGCCGGCCACCGCGCCCCGCCGCACCTCGATGTGCAGCGGGGTCTGCACGGATCGGGTCAGTAGTGGCATGCGATCTCCCGCGCGCGGGCCAGGTCGTCGTGGTTGTCGACCTCGACCCAGTCGACGCGGCCGATGGAGGCGCCCCGGATGACCCCGCCCCGGTCGGCGAGCTCCTGGTAGCCGTCCTCGTAGAAGCGGTTCGGGTCGCGCTCGAAGGTGGCCTGCAGGCAGTCGGCCAGGGCCTGGGCGGCCTCGGGGCGGATCAGCGTGGCGCCGATGTACTCGCCGTGGGCCGTCGCCGGGTCCATCAGCTTGGTGATCTTCGCGAGCTTCCCGTCCTCGGTGAAGATCGCCTTCATCTCCTCGTCGGCCAGGTTCTTCTGGTCGTCGAGGGCGAGGATGATGCCCGCGTCGGCGTACTTCTCGTCCTGGGCGGCGGCGAGCAGGGTCTGCTCGATCGAGACCGGGTGCACGGTGTCGCCGTTGACCAGCAGGACGCCGCGGGCGAAGTGCTCGCGGGCCAGCCACAGCGAGTACGCGTTGTTCCACTCCTCGGCCTTGTCGTTGTGCACGAGGGTGAGCGTGACGCCGTACTTCTCCTCCAGCGCCGCCTGGCGGGTCTCGACCGCCTCGGCACGGTAGCCGACCACCACCACGACCTCGGTGAGCCCGACCTTCGCCAGGTTGCGCAGGGCGATGTCGAAGATCGTCGTCTCGCCGTCCACCGGCACCAGGGCCTTGGGCAGCGTGTCGGTGTACGGGCGCAGCCGGCGTCCGGCGCCCGCGGCCAGCACCATACCGATCATGGTCGCTCTCCTTCGAGGGGGTGAAGAGGGAGTTACATCGCTGGTGAAGGCTACTGCACCCGGGACACCGGCCAGTGCCCAGCACATACGCGCAGGCATAACAAGTCTTGTGAGTTGACCGGAACCTCGCCCAAGATGTCCGTACGGTGCGTTTCAATGGGGTTGCGTTCCGAAGGGGTGATTGCATATGGCTAACGCTGCGCAGGCGCATGCTGCGATGCACGTACGTGAGGCGATGAGCAAGCCGGTCCTCATGGTCGGGCCGCAGCACACGTTGCGCCAGGCGGCCCAGCTCATGGCGATGCGCCGGGTGGGCTCGGCGATCGTGATAGACCCGGACGGCGAAGGGCTCGGCATCATGACCGAGCGCGACGTCCTCAACGCCATCGGCACCGGGCTCGACCCCGACGTCGAGCAGTGCGCGAACCACATCACCTGGGACGTCGTGTACGCCGCCCCGGACTGGAGCCTCGAAGAGGCGGCCATGGCGATGGCGAGAGGCGGCTTCCGCCACCTCGTGGTGCTCGACGGCGACGACGTCCTCGGCATCATCTCGGTCCGCGACCTGATGCGCGTCTGGGCCCTCCGCCGCGCCGAAGCCGCCGCCTCGGTCTGATCCACCCCGGCCCCGCGCCGTGCCACCCGGGGTTGATCTTGCGTGAACTGTGGGTACGACACGCCCGAACGTGAACAAAAGGGCAACAGTTCGCGCAAGATCGACCGGATCTTGCGCGGAGGGGTGACGCGCCGGGGTGGTACGGGCGGGCAGCGCTGTCTCGCATTTCGGGCGCATTAGCCTGTTCCCATGACCGCCGAGCAGCTCATCTCGTTCGCCCGGGGCGCTCCGAGCCTGGACATCGTCGATGTCGAGGGGCTCAGCGCCGCGGCTGTCCGCGCCTTCGCCAACGACCCGGCCGGCCTCACGGCGTACGGCAATTCCTACGGTTACGCGCCCCTGCGCAAGTGGATCGCGGCCAAGCACGGGGTCGCCGTCGACCAGGTGCTGGTCACCAACGGCTCCCTGCAGGCCGACGCGTTCCTGTTCAACCACCTCGTCAAGCCCGGTGACCACGTCGTGGTGGAGAAGCCGACGTACGACCGGACGCTGCTGAACCTGAAGAACCTCGGCGCGGTGGTGCACCAGGTGACGCTGCACCCGGACGGTGTCGACACGGCCGAGCTGCGCGCGCTGCTGGAGTCCGGCGTGCGCCCGAAGCTCGCGCACATCATCCCGAACTACCAGAACCCCGCGGGCGTGACGCTGTCCCTGGCCAAGCGGCAGGAGCTGCTCGCGCTGGCCGAGGAGTACGGCTTCACGATCTTCGAGGACGACCCGTACGTCGACATCCGGTTCCGCGGCGACGCGCTGCCGACCATGCTGTCGATGGACACCCGGGGCATCGTCGTGCACGCCAGCTCGTTCACCAAGACCGTCTGCCCGGGCGTCCGGGTGGGCTACCTGGTCGGCGACAAGGGCCTGATCGACGCGATCGCGGGCAGGGCGACCAACCTCTACATCTCGGCGGGCCAGGTCGCGCAGGGCATCGTGTACGAGTTCTGCGTCTCGGGCGACATCGAGCGCTCGGTCGCCACGGTCAGCGCCGCGCTGGCCGAGCGCGCCTCGGTGCTGGCGGAGTCGCTGCGCAAGCGGATCGACGGCGTCTCGTTCACCGAGCCGGACGGCGGCTACTTCCTCTGGATCGAGCTGCCCGACGACGTACACGTCGACAAGCTGCTCCCGGCCGCCGCCGAGCGGGGCGTCGCGGTGGTCAAGGGATCCGACTTCCTGCTGGAGGGCGGCCACCACTCGCTTCGGCTGGCCTTCAGCGCGGTCACCGTGGACCAGGTCGACGAGGGCGTGCGCCGCCTCGCCGAGGCGATCGAAGCCGTGCGCGGTTGATTCGCCGTTTCACATATCTGACCGAGTTCTGTCGTATTTCTGACAGTTAGCGGCGGGCTGTGCGGGGTTCCCTTCGCCTGGTTACGTGGATCACAATGCGTCGGGCGCACGTCACCGGCTGAGCGCCGGCAACGCGACCACTGCGGTGGCCACGGCTGCTCACGGTGAACGGGAGCCCTGTCACGCATTGCCCCCGCCCCCAATAAGAAGGAGCGTCACCCACCCCCCACCCCGGGTGTCGTTCCGGCGCCGGGTGGACCGGAGCCGCACTCCCCCCGACCGCGGCTCACCATGGTCCACCCGGCGCCACCTTTTTGGTGCGACGCGCCCTGATCGCCGTCGCTCCGAAGCGATCTCCGCGCCGAGTAGCCTGTCTGCGGAGTCTCCGGCGGTCGGTGACCCCGCGGAGGAGGCGAGCCGTGGTTGACGACAGCCGAGACGACAACAACCGGCGGGCCTCCAACGGCGACCGGTTGACCCGCGCGTTCACCGCCCCGGCTCGGGCCGTGACCCGGCTGGTGTCCGGACTGGCCGGTGACGACGACGTGGCCTCGGTGCCGGCGCAGGGTGGGCAGCAGCGCGACGCGATCGTCGACTGCGCGCTATACCTCGACGGGATCCGCCAGCCCGCGGTGGGCGACTACCGCCAGACGCTGGCCGCGGCCCGCCGCCAGCGCGGCTCCTTCGTCTGGCTGGGCCTGCACGCTCCCGACGCGGCCCAGATGGCGGGCATCGCGGACGCGTTCGGCCTGCACGAGCTGGCCGTCGAGGACGTGGTCAGCGCGGGCCAGCGCCCCAAGCTGGAGCAGTTCGGCGACGTGCACTTCCTCGTGGTGCGCACGGCGCGGTACGTGGAGCACCAGGAGCTGACCGAGCACTCCGAGGTGATCGAGACCGGGCAGGTCATGCTCTTCATCGGGCCCGACTTCGTGATCTCCGTCCGGCACGGCACCGCCTGCCGCCTCAAGCCGGTGCGCGAGCACCTGGAGCACCGCCCGGAGCTGCTCAAGCAGGGGCCCTGGGCGGTGGCGTACGGGGTGCTCGACCACGTCGTGGACCTCTACCTGGAGGCGGCCGACGGCATCAGCACCGACGTGGACCTCATCGAGGAGAGCGTGTTCGCCCGCGACTCCAGCGGCCGGATGCAGCGCATCTACCAGCTCAAGCGGGAGCTGGTCGAGTTCAAGCGGGCGGTGCTGCCGTTGCAGCGTCCCATGCAGCTGCTGATCGGCGACACTCCCGAGGTCGGCAAGGAGCTGCGCAAGTACTTCCGCGACGTGCAGGACCACCTGGCGCGGGTGGTCGACCAGGTGGTCACCTTCGACGACCTGCTGATCTCGATCATGCAGGCGCGGCTGGCGCAGGTGACCGTCGACCAGAACAACGACATGCGCAAGGTCGCCGCCTGGGCCAGTATCGCGGCCGTCTGGACCGCCTTCGCCGGCATCTACGGCATGAATTTCACGTACATGCCCGAGCTGGAGTGGCGCTACGGCTACCCGATGATCCTGACCGTCATGGTGCTGATCTCGTTCGGCATCTATCGCGTGCTGCGCCGCTCCGGCTGGCTGTGAGCGGGCGGCGCCTTCTCCGCACGGCATGGGAAAAGGGCACCTTCTCGACGCGGTGCGCGGCAGAAGGTGCCCTTCTCGACCCTGGTCGTCACATCCGGCTGTTCTTCGAACCGGTGCCGGTCGACGAGTACTTCGACAGGTAGCTGTCGGTGGCGTCGTTGGCCGCCTCGGCCCCCTCGTCGATGCGCGACTTCATGTTGTCGCGGCCGCCCTTGAGCGACGACGAGGCGGACTGCAGCTTCTCCGCGGTCTTGTCCATGGCCTTGGTGGTGTGCTGCGTGGCCTTGTCCAGGACGGTGTCGGTCTTGTCGCCGACCTTGTCCGCCATCGCCTTGGTGTCCGAGCGCATCGACTCCAGCGCCTGGCTCGGGTCGTACTCCGACCACTGCTGCTGCCGGCGGCGCTTCATGACCAGCGCTCCGGCGATGCCGACGGCGGCGCCGGCGGCGAGCAGGCCGATCAGCATCCCCGTGTTGCCACCACGTGACACGTGGCCCCCCTTCTTCTTCGACGCCTTCGACGCCTTCGCGTGGGCCTTCTGCGTGGCCTTCATGGCGTCGACGGCGCCTTCCCGGTATGCCGCCACGAGCGGCGCCAGGGTGGTCACCGTCGAGTCCATGCCGCGGGAAGTGACGCGGCGTACGCGACCGGTGGCCGGGCCGAACGACGCCCCGACCCCGCCGGCGGCGTGTGTCGCCGCCTGCAGGAAATGGTCCCAGCTCTGGCCCATTTCCTCGCGCATGAGCTGTCCGCGCGTCTTGTGTTTGAATCCGAGCATCTCCCCCGCCCTTCCTGCACGGCGCCCCCGCACCGTCCAGCCATGACCGCCCGGACGCCGGGCGCCCGTGCGGTGGTATCGCAAGGCGCGCCGTCAGCACGAAAGCGCGCCTCGTTCATGTCCCCGAGTGCCATACTGCCTCGCCGGACGCCTGCGCACACCCGGAACGGGCACATGGGAGAATCTGTCGGTAACTGACCACCGGAAAATCAGGAGTTAGACGTGGCTGACGACGCCCGTTACGCAGTCCTGCACACCAGCGCCGGTCCCATCCGCCTGGAGCTCTACCCGAACCACGCCCCGAAGACCGTGCGCAACTTCGTGGAGCTGGCCGAGGGCACCAGGAAGGATGCGAAAGACCCGCGGACCGGTCAGCCGATCACCGGGCCGTACTACGACGGCACGCCGTTCCACCGCGTGATCGACGGCTTCATGATCCAGACCGGTGACCCGACCGGCACCGGCCGGGGCGGCCCCGGCTACACGTTCGACGACGAGTTCCACCCGGAGCTCAGCTTCGACGCGCCGTACCTGCTGGCCATGGCGAACGCCGGCCCGAAGACCAACGGGTCGCAGTTCTTCATCACCACCGGTGCGACGACCTGGCTGAACTTCAAGCACACCATCTTCGGCAAGGTCGCCGACGAGGACTCGAAGAAGGTCGTGGACGCCATCTCCAGCACGCCGGTCGACGCCGCCGACCGCCCGCGGGACGCGATCGTCATCGAGCGAATCGAGATTGAGCGCTAGTCTCGCACCCATGACGTCTCCCGCGCCCCAGGGTGGCCAGCCACCCGTACCCACGTGTTACCGCCACCCGGGTCGGGAGACCTATCTCAGCTGCACCCGTTGCTCACGGCCGATCTGCCCGGACTGCATGGTCTCGGCGTCGGTCGGGCACCAGTGCCCCGAGTGCGTGGCGGAGGGCCGGCGCACGCAGCGTCCGGCCCTCACCCACTTCGGCGGCTCCCAGGTGGGCATGCACGGGTACGTCACCAAGGCCCTGATCGGCCTCAACGTCGGGGTGTTCGCGCTGCTCACCGCGTTCTACGGGATGAGCGTGCTGACCGGCGCCGCGACGCCGGTGCACCGCTGGGGCGCCGTGCTGGGCCAGACGCTGACCACCATCGGCGGCGGCCAGTACTACATCGGCGCGGTGCCGGGCTACGGCCCGATCTTCACCGGGGTCGACGACGGGGCCTACTACCGGCTGTTCACCGCGATGTTCCTGCACTACGGCGTGATCCACCTGCTGCTGAACATGTGGGCGCTGTGGGTGCTGGGCCGCTCGCTGGAGGCCGCGCTCGGCCCCATCCGGTTCGGCGCGCTTTACCTGATCTGCGGCCTCGGCGGCAACATCGCCTGCCAGCTGCTCAGCCCGACCGACTTCGCGGCGGGCGCGTCAACGGCCATCTACGGCCTGTTCGCGGCGTACTTCTTCGTGCTGAAGCGGCTGGGCCGCGACGCCATGTCGGTGCTGCCGATCATCGCGATCAACGTGATCCTGAGCTTCTCGATCCAGGGCATCTCCTGGCAGGGCCACCTCGGTGGCCTGGTCACCGGCGCGATCTGCGGCTTCGGCCTGGCGTACGCGCCGCGGCAGAACCGGACCGCGGTGCAGGCGGGAGTGCTCGGCGGGATGCTGGCCGTGCTCGCGGTGACGTCGCTGGCGCTGAGCCTGACACGTTGACGCACCTCACGTCGAGATGTGTCAATAATGGATCGCATGAGTGACTCGCGTGACGTTGGTCACGCGCGCTCGTTGCTCCTGACATGGACGTCTTCTCGCGTACGTTCCTCCCCGCCACCGGCGAGGCCGGTATCCCCATGGCCACGGTCAGCCGGCACATGCCGATCTTCCGTCGCTGCGTCGAAGCCGGTGACGCCACCGTGCTCGTCGCGCGCGCGCTGCGCCCCGAGCGCCCGCTCGGTCGTGAGTTCCTGCTGCTGCTGACGTACCGCCGCCTGGTCATCACCCAGGAGAGCCGCATCCTGCGCCGCCTGCGGCTGCACCTGAACACCGACCTGCGCCACCTGGCGAACGTGACCTGGCACCCCGACCCGCGCCTGTCGGCGATCGAGTTCGCCGCCACCGCCGTCGACGGCATCCGCGAGCGCTTCTGGATCCACGCGGGCCACCCCAAGCAGGTCTGGCACCTGGACGCCCTGTTCAGCCACGTCTTCAAGCCCAAGCTCATCGCTCAGCGCACGGCCGGCATCAACGCCACCCCGTACGCCTCCTTCGCCGACCACCTCGTCGGCGCCTGATCGCCCCACTCCCCGGGGCCCCGCAAGATCGCGACGATCTTGCGCGAACTGTTAGGGATATGCCCGTTAAGGGCGTGTCGCACCCACAGTCCGCGCAAGATCGTCGCGTTGTTGGGGGCGGGGGTTTACGTGGTTCGTACACGGGGCGGACATGATGGCGGGGTGGTGGAGAAGGGGCTGGTGCTCGTCGTCGAGGACGAGGGGCCGATCGCGGATCTGATCCGGCTGTATCTGCAGCGGGAGGGGTACGGGGTCCAGGTCGAGTCCGACGGGGCGGCGGGGCTGGCGGCGGCGCGGCGGTTGCGGCCCGCTGCGTGTGTGCTGGACATCGCGTTGCCGTCGATGGATGGGACGGAGATCTGCCGGCGGCTGCGGGCCGAGGACTGCTGGGTGCCGATCATCTTCTTGACGGCTCGGGATGACGAGGTGGATCGGATCGTCGGGTTGGAGTTGGGGGCCGACGACTATCTGACCAAGCCGTTCAGTCCGCGGGAGCTGGTGGCCCGGGTGAAGGCGGTGCTGCGCAGGTCGGGGGGCACGCCGGAGCCGGATCGGAGCCGTGTCGTGGGGGCGGTGCGGCTGGACCCGGCGCGCCGCGAGGTGACGGTCGGCGGTGCCGCGGTGCACCTGACCAGCACGGAGTTCGATCTGCTGGCGCATCTGATGAGCCGGCCGGGGCGGGTGTACACGCGCGACGAGCTGCTCAGCACGGTGTGGGGGTACGCGGCGCACGGCGGGACCCGGACCGTGGACGTGCACGTGGCGCAGGTGCGGGCCAAGCTGGGCGACGCGGCGGGGGTCGTGCGCACGGTCCGGGGCGTGGGGTACACCGCCGATGCCTGACCGCCGGGCCGACCTGACCGTGCCGATGCGGGTGCTCGCCTCGCCCCGGCCGACGCGCAGCACCACGACGCTGACCACGCGCGCCGTGCTGGCGGGGGTGGGCGTCGCGCTGATCTCGCTGGTGGTGACCGCGCTGGTCGCGGTGCCGCTGGCCACGCGCGCCGCCGAGCAGGCCGCCCGGGAGGGGCTGGCCGCGCAGACCGAGGTGGTGGCGCAGGTGCTGCGCGCCCGCCGGGCCGCGGCGGCCGACGCCCGGCTCGTGGAGCAGCTCCGCCAGATCGACGACGGCATCGCGGCGTACCTGATCACCGGCGGGCAGCCGGACCGGCCGGGACTGCCCGACCGGCTGGTCGCCCGGATCGCCGGGGGAGAGGCGGTCAGCGAGCGTGTCGCCATGGTCGGCGGCCGCCTGTCCATGGTCGAGGGGCGGGCGCTCGGCGACGGCGACGGGATCGTGCTGGCTCGGCCCGCCGCCACCGGCATCACCCGGCAGGTGCTGCGCTACCTGTGGCTGCCGCTGCTGGCCGGGCTCGGCGCGGGCGTGCTCGCCGGGGTGCTGCTCGGCCGCCGCCTGGCCCGCCCGATCCGCAACGCGGCCACCGCCGCGGCCCGGCTCAGCTCCGGGGACCGCTCGGTGCGCCTGGCCGCGGAGCCGCCCGAGGAGGTGGAGCGCCTCGCCCAGTCGATCAACGAGCTGGCCGAGGCGCTGGCCGTCAGCGAGGGCCGCCAGCGCGAGTTCCTGCTGTCCATCTCCCACGAGCTGCGCACCCCCTTGACCACCATCAAGGGGTACGCCGAGGCGCTGTCCGACGGCGTGGTCGGCGCCGACGGCGCGCAGGGCGTCGGGCAGACCGTGCTCGCCGAGGCCGAGCGGCTGGACCGGCTCGTCGCCGACCTGCTGTCGCTGGCCCGCCTGGACGCCGCCGACTTCGCCATCCAGCCCGCCGACGTCGAGCTGGTCGCGCTGGTGCGGGCCGCCGAGCGGGCGTTCGCGCCCCGCGCCGCCCAGGCCGGGGTCCGGCTGCGCGTCGAGGTGCCCGAGCAGGAGGTCTG
>NZ_JBFAOU010000225.1:0-11016 GCF_040675365.1 Catellatospora sp. NPDC049609
CTTGGTGGCCGCTTATCGAGATCCCCATGTTGATCTTTTTTCCATCCGATAACCCCCAACGTCTATGGCGGGCCGGTCGGCGCGACGGCCGCGAGTCCGCCGCGCGCCGGCGGGACGGGTGCGCCGGGGCCGTGTCGGCGCGGTGTCGGGCCGAATTCGCCGGCCCGTCACGCCGATGTCGCGCGCCGGTGTTCGTGCAGTCGTTCGAGGCGGCCAACCTGCGCGAGCTGCGCACCGCCCACCGGGTGAAGGCGCCGCTGGTGTTCCTCGCGGGCGCGGGCAGCCCCTACAACGACCCGAAGCCGTACGAGCAGTACCTGGCCCCGGCCGGGCTGCGCGAGCTGGCCGGGATCGTCGACGGCATCGGCCCGGAGAAGGGGCTGGTCATCCCGCGGGCGGCGGACGGCTCGCTGGGCACGCCGACGTCGCTGATCACCGACGCGCACGCGCAGGGCCGGCGGGTGCACCCGTACACGTTCCGGGCCGAGAACCAGTTCCTGCCGGTGAACCTGCGCAACGGCACGGTGCCCGCCGAGTACGGCCGCATCCTCGACGAGCTCGCGGCGTACCTGGCGGCCGGGGTCGACGGCGTGTTCACCGACCACCCGGACCTCGGCGTGCTGGCCCGCAGCCTGGCCTGACGCGGAAACGAACCGGCTTCCGGCCCGCGCTTCGCCGGTTGTGCAGTATGCCAGGTTTCAGCGTGTTTCGTGCCGAATCGCCGATTTAGGCGGGTAGCCTGGCGCGGTCAATCGATGCGCGGAGCCGGGAGCCGGGAATGAACGCTCGCAGGATCACGGTGGTCGGGGAGGCGGTGCTGATCGCCACGGTCATGGCCGTGGCCGGCCTGGTCTCGTTCGTGAGCCCGGCCTCCTCGTACGCGCCGTCGGTCGCCCCGCTGCCGCCCCAGATCAGCGAGCCCTCCCACGACGGGCAGCTGCTCAACGGCGCCGACGTGCACATGGAGGCGCAGCCGTTCGCCGACCCCGACGTGCACGACACCCACTCCTGCAGCGACTGGGAGATCTGGTCCGTGGCGCCCGCTCCGGTGGAGCGGGTCTGGTCCGGCCAGTGCGTCCAGGGCGCCACCCGGCTGCACGCCCACCTGGGCAACGGGAGCTTCGAGGGCTCCCTGGCCGGGCAGGCGGAGCTGCCGCCGGGCCGCGACTTCGAGGTGCGGGCCCGGTTCCGGTCGTCGTCGGCCGACCCGGCGACGCAGTGGAGCCCGTACGCGGTGCGCACGTTCCGCACCGACGTGCAGCTCGCGCCGCTGCCCGGGGCGCCGCAGTGGCGCACCCTGCAGGACGGGTACGTGGTGGAGGAGGTCGCCGCCGGGTTCGAGCTGCCGGTCGGCATCGCCATGGCGGCGCGGCATCCGACGGACGCGGGCGCGCCGCGCTTCTACGTCAACGAGCTCTACGGCCAGATCAAGGTGGTCCGCGGCGACTTCGGCGTCACGACGTACGCCAAGGATCTGCTGAACTTCGACCCCAAGGACAAGTTCCCCGGCGACGGCGAGTTCGGCGTGGGCGGCATCGTGGTCGAGCCGCAGTCCGGGGACCTGTTCGCGTCCCTGGTCTACCGGGCGGGCACCCGGTTCTACCCCAAGGTGGTGCGGCTGACCAGCTCCGACGACGGGCTGACCGCGACGAAGGTCAGCACGGTGCTGGACATGAAGGGCGAGGACATGGTCGCCTCGCACCAGATCTCCAACCTCACCATCGGACCGGACGGCAAGCTGTATGTCCACGTCGCGGACGCGTTCGAGCCGAAGACGGCCAAGGACAAGGACTCGTTCCGGGGCAAGGTGCTGCGGGTGAACCTCGACGGCAGCGCGCCGGCGGACAACCCCTTCTACGACGCCGACGACGGCATCAAGGCCAGGGACTACATCTACGCCCTCGGGTTCCGCAACCCGTTCGGCGGGGCCTGGCGGGCCGCGGACGGCCAGCACTACTCGGTGGAGAACGGCCCGTCCATGGACCGCTTCGCGCGGGTGACCCGGGGCACCGACTTCGGCTGGTACGTCGGCGACAGCGCGATGAAGAAGAAGGCGCTCTACAACTGGACCGTCGCGCACGCCCCGGTCGGCATCACCTTCGTGCAGGAGGAGCACGGGCAGGGCGCCGGGTTCCCGAAGGAGGTGTACGGCAACGCGTACGTCTCCGAGAGCGGGCCGACCTACGCCTCCGGGCCGCAGGTGCGCGGCAAGCGCATCGTGATGTTCGCCTTCGACGACGCAGGCGACGTCACCGGGCCGAAGACGCTGGTGGAGTACAACGGCAACGGCAAGTCCACCATCGCGGGCCTCGCCGCGGGCGCGGACGGGCTCTACTTCAGCGGGCTCTACCCCGACGACGTCAAGGACGGGCCCTACGCGGCGAAGGCCAAGATCTACCGCGTCCGGTACGCCGAGCAGGCCGGCGCCGCGCCCAAGGACGCCAAGGTGGACAAGAAGCTGTGCACCGACGACGAGCTGAAGGTCAGCGCGGCACCCGCGAAGACGGCCGTGGCGCGCAAGAGCCCGCTGTCCATCACGCTGAAGGTCCAGAACACCTCGAAGCGGTCCTGCGTCCGCGACCTCGGCGCCGACCTGCAGGAGCTGCAGCTGCTGCGCGACGGCGAGAAGGTGTGGTCGTCCGACGACTGCGGGCCGCTGCACGGCAACCAGGTGGTCCGGCTCGGGCCGGGGCAGTCGCGCTCGTACACCGTCACCTGGAACGGCAAGACCAGCAACACCTGCGTGAAGAAGGGCCGGCGGGTGCCCGCGGGCCCGGCGCCCGACGCCGGGCTGTACGAGATCGTCGCCCGGGTCGGCAGCGACCGCAGCGAACCGGTCACCATCAGGCTGAAGTGACACCTGTCTCGTCTGGTGGCACGCGCGGGCCTGCACGGGGTGCGGGGCGTCCGGCGTGACAGACTGGTGATCGTGTTGCGTTGGCTGACCGCAGGGGAGTCGCACGGGCAGGCGCTGGTCGCCGTGCTCGACGGAGTGCCCGCCGGAATCGAGATCACCAGTAGCGAGATCGGGCACGAGCTGGCCCGCCGTCGCCTCGGCTACGGCCGCGGCGCCCGGATGGCCTTCGAGCAGGACGTGGTGACGATGCTCGGCGGCGTCCGGCACGGCCGCACGCTGGGCAGCCCGGTCGCGATCCAGGTCGGCAACTCCGAGTGGCCCAAGTGGGAGACGGTCATGTCGCCCGACCCGGTCGACCCGGAGCTGCTGGCCAAGCAGGCCCGCAACGCACCGCTGACCCGCCCCCGGCCCGGCCACGCCGACCTCGCCGGGATGCAGAAGTACGGCCACGACGACGCCCGGCCGATCCTGGAGCGCGCCAGCGCCCGCGAGACCGCGGCGCGCGTCGCCGTCGGCACCGTGGCCAAGTCGCTGCTGCGCCAGGCGCTGGGCATCGAGATCCTGTCGCACGTGGTCGAGCTCGGCTCGGTGGCGGCCAAGCCCGGCGTGGTGCCGGTGCCGGGCGACACCGAGCGCATCGACGCCGACCCGCTGCGCTGCCTGGACCCGGAAGCCAGCGAGCGGATGGTCGCCGAGGTCGACGCGGCCAAGCGCGACGCCGACACCCTCGGCGGCATCGTCGAGGTGCTGGCGTACGGCGTCCCGCCGGGCCTGGGCACGCACACCCAGTGGGACCGCAAGCTCGACGCCCGGATCGCCACCGCGCTCATGTCCATCCAGGCCATCAAGGGTGTCGAGATCGGCGACGCGTTCACCCAGGCCCGCTCGCGGGGCTCGGTCGCGCACGACGAGATCGTGCCGACGCCCGACGGCGTGAAGCGGATCACCGACCGGGCCGGCGGCCTGGAGGGCGGCATCACCTCCGGCGAGCCGCTGCGGGTGCGCGCCGCGATGAAGCCCATCTCGTCGCTGAACCGGGCGCTGTCCACCGTGGACGTGCTCACCGGCGAGGTCGCCACCGCCATCAACCAGCGCTCCGACGTGTGCGCGGTGCCCGCGGCGGCGGTCGTCGCCGAGGCGATGCTGGCGCTGGTGCTGGCCGAGGCGGCGACGGAGAAGTTCGGCGGCGACTCGGTCTCGGAGATCCGGCGCAACCTCGCCGGTTACCTGGACAACCTGCTGATCCGCTGAGAGCCGACATGCGGAGCCCGCTCTGCGGCCTTGATCGGTGTCCATCCCGCGCTGTGCCGCGGACGGACACCGAGCGGCCGCTCCGGCGGGCTCCGGGGAGGAGACGACCGTGAGCAAGCCGTTGTGCGTGCTGGTGGGGGCGCCCGGGGCGGGCAAGTCCACCGTGGGCCGCCTGCTGGCCGACGCGTACGGGGTGTCGTTCCGCGACACCGACGCCGACATCGAGGCGGCGGCCGGCAAGCCGATCTCGGAGATCTTCATCGACGAGGGCGAGCAGCACTTCCGGGCCCTGGAGGCGGCGGCCGTCGCGGCCGCGCTGGACGGGCACGACGGCGTGCTGGCGCTGGGTGGCGGCGCGATCCTGGCCGAGGCCAACCGGGACCTGCTGGCCGGGCACACCGTGATCTACCTGAGCGTCGAGCTGTCCGACGCGGTGTCCCGGGTCGGCCTGGGCCAGGGCCGGCCGCTGCTCGCGCTCAACCCGCGGGCCACCCTGCGCTTCCTGCTCGACCAGCGCCGGCCGCTGTACGAGCAGGTCGCCTCGCACACCGTGGTCACCGACGGGCGCACCCCGGAGGAGATCACCGCCGAGCTCGTCGAGCTGCTGAAGGGCTGAGGCGGATGGCTGAGCTGACCCGGATCCCGGTCGGCGGCGAGCGGCCGTACGACGTCTTCGTCGGCCCCGGCGTGCTGGCCGAGCTGCCCGCCGCCACCAAGGGCTGCGACCGGGCCGCCGTGCTGTACGCCCCACCCGTGCGCGGCTACGCCGAGCAGGCCGTCGCGCACCTGGCCGGCGCCGGGACCGAGGTCGTCATGGTCGAGGTGCCCGACGCCGAGGCCGGCAAGACCATCGCGGTCGCCGAGCGCTGCTGGGACGAGCTGGGCAAGGCCTCGTTCACCCGCAACGACGTGGTCGTCGGCGTCGGCGGCGGCGCCGCCACCGACCTGGCCGGGTTCGTGGCGGCCTGCTGGCTGCGCGGCGTGCGCTGGGTGCCGGTCTCCACCAGCATCAACGGCATGGTCGACGCGGCCGTCGGCGGCAAGACCGGGGTGAACACCCCCGCCGGGAAGAACCTGGTCGGCGCGTTCCACCCGCCCGCCGCGGTGCTGTGCGCGACCGAGGCGCTGGCCACCCTGCCGCCCGCGCAGCTGCTGGCCGGGATGGCCGAGGTGGTCAAGGGCGGCTTCATCGCCGACCCGGTCATCCTGGATCTGATCGAGCGCGACCCGGCCGCCGCCGTCGACCCGGCCGGTCCGGTGCTGCGCGAGCTGATCGAACGCAAGATCGCGGTGAAGGCCCGGGTGGTCTCCGAGGACCTGCGCGAGTCCGGCCTGCGCGAGATCCTCAACTACGGCCACACGCTGGGCCACGCCATCGAGCGCCGCGAGCGCTACCGCTGGTCGCACGGCCACGCGGTGAGCGTCGGGCTGGTGTACGCCGCCCGGCTGGGCGTGCTCACCGGCCGCCTCGACGAGCAGACCGAGCAGCGGCACGCCGCCGTCCTGAGCTCGCTCGGCCTGCCCGTCGCCTACCCGGCCGACGCCTGGGACGAGCTGCGCGCCACCATGTCCGTGGACAAGAAGGCCCGCGGCCGCGCGCTGCGTTTCGTGCTGCTGGACGGGCTGGCCCAGCCGGTCACCGTGCCGGTGGACGACGAGGCGCTGCTGGCCGAGGCATACCGCGCCGTCGCCGCCTGACGAAGGGTCGCCACATGAAGGTCTACGTGCTCAACGGGGTCAACCTGGGCCGGCTCGGCACCAGGCAGGTCGACGTCTACGGCGTCACGACGTACGCCACGCTGGTCGACCTGTGCGAGAAGACCGGCGCGCAGCTCGGACTCGACGTGGAGTGCCGCCAGACCGACCTTGAGGGCGAGCTGGTCGGCTGGCTGCACCAGGCCGCCGACGAGCACGCCGCGGTGGTGCTCAACCCGGGGGCGTGGAGCCACTATTCGTACGCCGTCCGGGACGCCTGCGCCATGCTCAATGGCCCGCTGGTCGAGGTGCACATCTCCAACATCCACGCGCGCGAGGAGTTCCGGCACCACTCGGTGGTGTCGGCCGTGGCCACCGGCGTCATCGCCGGCCTCGGCGTCGACGGTTACCGCCTGGCACTGGAGCACATCTTCCACCGCCTGGACCGCTGACGCCCGGCTCCTGGCCTTTCCCCTCGCCTCGGACTGCCTCGCGCAGCGGCTTTGCTCTGCACACATATACGCACGGGGTGCCACTGACGTGGTGCGTATAGGTAAGCAGAGCAAAGCGGGTCGGCCGAGATAGGCCGGGGCGTACGCGGCGGGGCACGCCGTCGGAGGGCGGCGTATAGCCTCGCCCCGCCGCGAAGCCCGGCTCAGCGCACGCCGGTGGCCTCGCTGAGCAGCTGGTGGACCTGCGGTCCGGCGACGCGCACCAGGTGGGCGCCCTCGCGCGGGCCGTCGGTGACCGCCTCCAGGCCCAGCCGGGCGGCCGCCGCGACCAGCGCCTGCGCGGCGGCCGAGGAGCCCGCGCGCACCGTCAGCCGGCCCGGCCGTGCCTCGACGCCGCCGGTGAGCAGCGCCATCCGCCACAGGCCGAGCGCCGCCTGCCGGGCGTCGGCCGCGGCGGGCGTCGCGGCCAGCAGCCGGGAGCGGTTGCGCCAGGCGCCGGTCAGCGCCCGGGTGATCCGGTTGTACGACCCGGCGGGCACCTCGACCCGTAGGCCGTCACGCTCCGTGCGTACCACGTTGGCCCAGGTCAGGGTGGAGAGCAGGCTGGCCAGCCGGGCGGCCGCGGCCGCCGAGGAGGTGTGCGCGACGGCCGCCGTGCCGGGCCGGTGCCAGCCGGACGGGCGCAGCTCCTGCCAGGCGAACGCGGCTTCGAGCAGGGGATAGGCGCCCAGCGGCGCCTGGGCGAGCGCGCGGTGCAGTGGGGCGACGGCGGCGGGCTCGGCTTGCCGCGGGAGGTCCGCGATCAGGGTCGCTGACATGGACGTGCTCCTCTCAGGCAGGGGGTCAGGGGCGGGGGATCTCGCGGTCGGCGATGACCGTGCCGTCGGCCACCCGGTAGGCCCACAGCACGACGGCGGAGTCGACGAGTTCGCCCTCGGGGGTGAACTGCAGCCGCCCGGTGACCCCGTCGTGCGCGTACGCGTCGACGAAGGCCTCCATGTCGCGGCGGGTGGCGCGGCCGGCCTCGAACCCGGCCAGGAAGATCGACGCGGCGTCGTACGCCTCGGCGCTGTAGGTGCCGGCGTCCCGGCCGAACTCGGCGCGGTACTGCCGGGGGAAGTCCCGGGCGGCCCGCTCGGGCGGCAGGCACGGGCAGGTGATGACGGCGCCCTCGGCGGCGCGGATCCCGGCGGCGCGCACGAACCCGGCGTCCTTGACGCCGTCCCCGGCCACGAACGCCGCCTGCACGCCGGCCTCGCGCATCGCCTTGAGCAGGGTGCCCGCGCCGGAGTAGTAGCCGCCGTAGAAGACCACGTCGGCCCCGGCGGAGCGGATCTGGCTCACCACCGAGGAGAAGTCGACCTGGCGCGGCGGCACCGAGGCGCGCTGCACCACCTTGCCGCTGAGCGTGGTGGCCACCTCCTCGGCCAGCCCTCGCCCGTACGCGCCGGTGTCGTCGACGACGAACGCCTTGCGCGCGTGCAGCACCGTGTCGATGTAGCGGGCCGCGGCCGGGCCCTGCGTCGCGTCGTTGCCGAGCAGCCGGTGGAACGTGGACCAGCCGCGCTGGGTCAGGTTGGTGCGCGTGGCCGACACGGTGACGACCGGTATGCCGCCCTGGTCGAGCAGCGGCCCGGCGGCCTCCGCCTCGCCGGAGAACGCCGGGCCGATCACGCCCAGCATCTTCGGGTCGGCCACGATGTTCTGCACCAGCGCCGGTGCCTGCTTCGGGTCGCCCTGCGAGTCGAACGCCACCAGCTCCGCCGGGCAGTCCGGATGGCGCTGGCGGTACTGCGCGAACGCCAGCTCGGCGCCGGAGCGGATGTTGCCGCCGAGATCGGCCGAGTCGCCGGTGAGCGGGCCGATGACCGCGACCTTCATGCCGCAGGCCCGGGGCGCCGCCGCGGGGGAGCCGGTCGCGTCGCAGCCCGCGGCCGCCAGCGCCAGCAGCGCCAGAGCCGCCGTCAGCTGTGCGTACGGCGCTCGCAACAGACTTACTCCTCGCGTAGGGTGCGCCTATCCTGCCCGGATGAGCGTGAGGATTGCATGAGTAACCCGGCCGAAACCGCCCGACGACCTGCCCGCGATGTGCTGGTCGCCGCGTTTCTGCTGGTCACGACCCTACTGGCGGGATGTGCCAGCGACCAGGAGCCGCCGCGCCCGGCCCCGCTCAGCCTCGCCGGACGCCCCTCACAGCCCCAGGCCGCCCTGTTCGGCATCAGCTCCGACACGCTCGGCTGGGTCGTCATCGACTCCCGCGGCTACGTCCTCTACCGCAGCCAGCGCGACTCCGCCCGCCCGTCCCGCTCCGCCTGCACCGGCGCCTGCACCGTGCAGTGGCTGCCCGTGCCCGCCGCCGACCCGATCCGCGTCGAGGGCATCGACCGCCAGCTCGTCGGCACCCTCCTGCGCCCCGACGGCACGCGGCAGCTCACCCTCGCCGGCTGGCCCCTCTACGGCTACGCCGGCGACCGCATGCCCGGCGACACCAACGGCCACGGCATGGAGGGCCACTGGTTCGCCGTCACCCCCATCGGCACCCCGGCCGGCCCCACCCCCTCCTGACGGGGCCGATCCGCCCGGCGGGGGCCTCTCCCCGGCGGGGCCGATCTTGCGCGTACGGTGGGGACGACACGCCCATGCCCGGCAAAAGGGCAACACTTCGCGCAAGATCGTCGTGATCTTCGGCGCGGGTCAGCTCGCGTCGGGCGGGAGGGTGAGGAGGGCTTCGGTGCCGCCGCCCTCGGCGGGAGTGAGGCGGAGGGTGCCGCCGTGCAGGTCGGCCACCCAGCGGGCGATGGCCAGGCCCAGGCCGGTGCCGCCGGGGGAGCCGGGGCGGAAGCGCTCGCCGGTGTCGGCGGGCAGGTCGGCGGCGGGGCCGGGGCCGTCGTCGCGGACGGTGACCAGGCCCGGCTGCACGGTCAGGGTGATGGTGGCGGGGGTGTCGCCGTCGCGGCCGTGCTGCACCGCGTTGTGGATCAGGTTGCGCAGGGCGATGCGGACCAGGGTCGGGTCGCCGAGGGCGACCGTCGCCTCGGTGTACGCGGTCGCGATGTGCGGCGGCTGCACCGTCTCGGCCAGCACCTCCTCGGCGAGCTGGTCCAGCCGGAAGCGCTGGCGCTCCAGGTGGCGCAGGCCGGCGACCAGCCGGGCCCGGGTGAGCAGCGCGGCGACCGCGTCGGTGAGCCGGTCCGTCGCCTTGATCACGCGGCGCAGCGCGTCCGGCTGCACACCCGGGTCGGCCAGCGCGCGCTCGGACACCGCCCGGATCACCGTCAGCGGCGTACGCAGCTCGTGCGCGGCGTCGGCGACGAAGCGCTCCTGCTGGGTGAGCGCGTCGGCGATGGGCTGGGTGCCGCGGCGGGCCAGCAGGTACCCGCCGACGCAGGTCATCGCCGTGAACGCGGTGCCGCCGACGATCAGCGCGACGGCCAGCCGCCGGTGCGCGGCCTGGCCCGGCCCGGGGTCGGCCACCGCGACCACGGTCCCGGCGACCGCGCCGGTGTCGGCGTGGCGGAACGGCACCGCCAGCAGGTGCACGGTCTTGCTCTGGTCGTCGCGCACCGCCGCGCTCACCTCGCCGCCGGCGGCGTGCACCTGCCGGGCGGGTCCGAGCAGCGTGGGCGGCGGGATGACCGCCAGCCGCGCCGGGTGGGCGAAGACCAGCGACACGTCGGTGCGGTTGGCCTCGTACACGTAGACGGCGGTGGAGCCCTGGGCCACCGCGTTGTCGTAGAGCTTGTCCAGCAGCAGCGCGCCGGAGTCGTAGTAGAGCAGCGCGACCGCGGTGCTGGCGGTGCGGTGCAGGTCGGCGGTGACCGCCTCGGCCCGCTGCCGCTCGTCCACCACCAGCGCCACCGCGCCCATCCCGGCCAGGCCGAGCACGTTCAGCGCGAGCAGCAGCGCGGTCATCCGCATGCGCAGCCCGGTGAGCCGCTCGGCGGTCTGCAGCTGCCGTGTCCCCCGCTTCACGCCGCCTCCCCGCCGCTCATCGGCCGGCCAGGTCGACGCGGTAGCCCGTGCCCCGGACGGTGGTGATCACCGGCGGGTCGCCGAGCTTGCGGCGCAGCTGCCCGACGACCACGTCCACCACGTTCGAGGCGGGGTCGGCCTGCTCGTCCCAGCAGTGCTCCAGCAGGTCGGCCCGGCTGACCACGGCCGGGCGCCGGACCAGGAGCAGCTCCAGCACGGAGAACTCCTTCGGGGTCAGCGTCAGCAGGATGCCGTCGCGGCGCACCTCGCGCCGGGCGGTGTCGACCTCGACGTCCCCGGCGCGCAGCACCGCGGGCACGGTGCTGCCGCGGCGGCGGCACAGCGCGCGTACCCGCAGCACCAGCTCGGCGGCGACGAACGGCTTGACCACGTAGTCGTCGGCGCCCGCCTCGAACCCGGCGACCCGGTCGGTGACGTCGTCCAGCGCGGTCAGCATCAGCGCGGGCACGGCCAGCCCGGCGGCGCGGCGGCGGCGCAGCTGCCCGGCGGAGTCGCCCTCCGGCAGGATGCGGTCGAGCACCAGGCAGTCGTAGTCGTTGACGCTGATGCTGAGGTCGGCCTGGCTCCAGTCGGCCGCCTGGTCCACCGCGAACCCGACCGCGCGCAGCGCGGTGACCACGACCCCCCGCACCTCGGGATCGTCCTCCACCACCAGCACCCGCACGGCGGCGAGGCTAACAGTGCCGACGCTCACGGGGCCACCACCGTCACACCGTGGTGCGGGCCACCCACGGCCGAGCCGAGATCACGGGCCGGTAAACTCGTCGG
>NZ_JBFAOU010000226.1:0-10976 GCF_040675365.1 Catellatospora sp. NPDC049609
GCCAACTCCTGCTACAACCTGGTCGAGGACCCGCGCTGGGCGGACGTGTTCGACGGCATCGACATCGACTGGGAGTACCCGAACGCCTGCGGCCTGAGCTGCGACAGCAGCGGCCCGCTCGCGTTCCGCAACCTGATGCAGGCGCTGCGCAACCGGTTCGGCAGCAGCTACCTGGTCACCGCCGCGATCACGGCGGACGGCAGCAACGGCGGCAAGATCGACGCCACCGACTACAACGCCGCCGCGCAGTACCTCAACTGGTACAACGTGATGACGTACGACTACTTCGGCGCGTTCGCCCCGCAGGGCCCGACGGCCCCGCACTCGCCGCTGACGTCGTACACCGGCATCCCGACCGCCGGGTTCAACTCCGACGCGGCCATCCAGAAGCTCAAGAGCAAGGGCGTGCCGGCCGGCAAGCTGCTGCTCGGCATCGGCTTCTACGGCCGCGGCTGGACCGGCGTCACCCAGGCGACCCCCGGCGGCACGGCCACCGGACCGGCGCCGGGCACCTACGAGGCGGGCATCGAGGACTACAAGGTGCTCAAGAACAGCTGCCCGTCCACCGGCACCATCGCGGGCACCGCGTACGCCAAGTGCGGCAGCAACTGGTGGAGCTACGACACCCCGAGCACCATCGGCGGGAAGATGACGTACTCCCGGAACCAGGGTCTGGGCGGCGCCTTCTTCTGGGAGCTGACCGGCGACACCGGCAACGGTGAGCTGATCACGGCCATGAAGAACGGCCTCGGCTGACCGCGACCGTCCCCACGGCCGAGCGGCGGGCGTCTTTCCCACGGGACACCCGCCGCTCTCGTCCACGATGGATGGTGACCTGGCCGAACGGGCGGCCGGCGGGGCTGCGTACCATCGCGTCAGCCTCTCGCCACCAGGAGTAGCCGATGTCGACCGCGGAGTCCCCCGCCCCGCTGAAGCGCACCAGCACGATCGTCACCATCGTGGCCACGGTCCTCGGCACGGTCATCGCGTACCTGTCCCTGGCCGCCGCCGTGAAGTGGCCGCCGTTCCAGGGTGACGACACCAGGGTGGCCGTGTTCCGCGGCGACGACCCGAACGACCGGCGCTGCCAGGGCACCTCCTGCGCGTTCATCGGCGTGGAGCTGTCCGGCTTCGAGGCGGGCAGCACGGTCCGGTGCACGTTCGACAGCGCGGGCGCCGGTCCCGGGAGCTTCGGGCCCTACGTCGCGACCGTGGACGAGGACGGCCGGCACCGCGGGCAGAGCACCAACTTCTACGGCACCCCCGCCGGCTGGGTGAGCGCCACCTGCAGCACGGACGCCGTCACCGCCACCGGCGCCCGCAACCCGTGGGGCGACGACGGGCAGTGACGACCGCACCGGGCGGTAACCCGTTCGCCGCACCGGCGCTGACGTGCGAGGATGCGCCGGTGGACAGCTATCTCGAGACGGCGCGCCTGATGCTGCGCCGGTTCACCGCCGACGACGTGGACGCGCTCTACGACCTCGACGCCGACCCGGCGGTCACCCGCTACCTCAACGGTGGCAGGCCGACGCCGCGCGAGGAGATCCGCGACGAGCTGCTCCCGAAGTTCCTGGCCCAGTACGACGAGCACCCCGGTTACGGGCGCTGGGCCGCGGTCGAGAAGGCCACCGGCGCGTTCCTCGGCTGGTTCGCGCTGACCGCCGAGCCCGGCGAGCCCGGCACGGCCGAGCTCGGCTACCGGCTGCGCCGAGCCGCCTGGGGCCGGGGGTACGCCACCGAGGGCGCGCGCGCCCTGGTCGACAAGGGTTTCGCCGAACTCGGCATGCGCCGCGTCACCGCGAACACGATGACCGTCAACACCGGCTCCCGGCGGGTGATGGAGAAGACCGGCCTGCGCTTCCTGCGCACGTTCTTCCTCGACTGGCCCGATCAGATCGACGGCGGCGAGCACGGCGACGTCGAGTACGAGCTGCTGCGCGACGAGTGGGCCGGCCCGCGCGCCCACTCGTGATCGTCCGACCTGCCAGGCAGAGGGCGACTTGAAACTTCCTAGCTGATTCCGCTCGGACCGCGGGCGAGGGGCACTAGACCGGCGTTCCGGCGGGACGGCGGCGGAAGGTCTGGCGGTAGGTCTGCGGCGAGATCGAGGTGAAGCGGCGGAAGTGCTGGCGCATGTTGACGGCGGTGCCGAAGCCGGTGCGCCAGGCGATGCGCTCGACCGGCTCGTCGGTGGTCTCCAGCAGCTCCTGGGCCAGGCGGATGCGCTGCTCCAGGACCCACTGCAGCGGGCTGACGCCGAGGCTGTCGCGGAACCGGCGGGCGAACGTACGCGGGCTCAGGTGGGCCTGGGCGGCGAGCTGCGCGACGGTGAGCGGCTGGTCGAGCCGGCTGCGGGCCCAGTCCAGCACCGGGGCGATGTCGTCGGCGCGGTGCTCCCCGCGCGCCGGCGGCTGGGCGAACTGCGACTGCCCGCCCTCGCGGTGCGGCGGCACGACCATGCGCCGGGCCACCTCGTTGGCGACCGCGGCGCCGAAGTCGCAGCGCACCAGGTGCAGGCACAGGTCGATGGCGGAGCCGGTGCCGGCGGAGGTGAGCACGTCGCCCTCGTCGACGTAGAGCACCTCCTGGTCGACCTTCACGTCCGGGAACCGGTGCGCGAAGTCGGCCATGTTCATCCAGTGCGTGGTGGCCCGGCGGCCGTCCAGCAGCCCGGCGGCGGCCAGCACGTACGCCCCGCTGCAGATGGAGGCGATCCGGGCGCCGCGCGCGTGGGCGGCCCGCACCGCGTCGATCAGGGCGTCCGGCGGGCCGCACTGCACCATGCGGTTGCACGCCGGGACCAGCACCGTGTCGGCGTCGGCGAGGCCGTCCAGGCCGTACCGCGGGTGCAGGGTGAGGCCGGAGCGCACCGACAGCGGGCCCGGCTCGGCGGCGCACAAACGCAGCTCGTACCACGGGTCCACCAGATCGGACCGGTCGATGCCGAACACCTCGCACGGCACGGCCAGCTCGAACACCGGGATGTCGTCGGTGAGGGCCAGCGCGACCACGTGTCGCTTCATGGCAGAATCCTATCGCAGAGCGGCATTCCTGCCACTGTCCCCGAACGCCCCCGTGCCCGAAGGTGAAGGCATGACCGAAACCCTCACCAGGCCGCAGGAACCAGCCGCGGTCGCCGCCTCCCCCGCCCGGGGCCTCACCACGGCCCAGGGCGCCGCGCTCTACGTCGGCGCGGTCCTGGGCACCGGCGTCATCGCGCTGCCCGCGCTGGCCGCCCAGGCCGCCGGACCCGCCTCGCTGATCGCCTGGCTCGGCCTGGTGCTGCTGTCCGTTCCGCTGGCCATGACCTTCGCCGCGCTCGGCGCCCGCCATCCGGACGCGGGCGGCGTCTCGACGTACGTGCGGCTGGCCTTCGGGCCCCGGGCCGCCGGCGCGATCGGCTGGTGCTTCTACTTCGCCGTCCCGGCCGGGGCGCCCGCCGCCGGGCTGTTCGCCGGGGCGTACGTCGAGGCCGCGATCGGCGGCGGGCAACGCACGGTGCTGCTCACCGCGGCCGCGCTGATGCTCGCGGTGACCGCCACCAACGCCTTCGGCGTCACCGTCTCCGGCCGGGTCCAGCTGGTGCTGGCCGTGGTCCTGGTCGCGCTGCTGCTCACCGCCGTCATCAGCGCCGCACCGCACGGCGACACCGGCAACCTGCGCCCGTTCGCCCCAAACGGCTGGCTCGCCATCGCGCCGGCCGCCGCGCTGCTGGTCTGGAGCTTCGCCGGCTGGGAGGCCATCACCCACCTGGCCGCCGACTTCCGCCGCCCGGAGCGAGACCTGCCGCGTGCCGCCGCCATCGCGGTGGTCGTGGTGGGCGTGCTCTACCTGTCCGTCGCCGCCGCGGGCATCCTGGTGCTCGGGCCGCGGGCCGCCTCCGGCGCGCCGCTGGCCCGGCTGCTGGAGATCGGCCTCGGCGGGCCCGCGAGCGCGCTGGCCGCAGCGGCCGCGCTGCTGCTGACCTTCGGCACCATGAACGCCTACTACGGCAGCGCCGCCAAGCTCGGCGCGGCGCTGGGCCGCGACGGGGCGCTGCCGGGCTGGCTGGCCCGCGGCGCCCGCGCCGGGGACGTGCCGCGGCGCAGCCTCGCCGTGACGTCGGGCCTGTCCGCGCTGGCGATGGTCGCCGTCGCGGTCACCGGCACCGGGGCCGAGCCGCTGGTGCTGCTGGCCACCGGCGCGTTCGTCGCGGTGTACGGGCTGGGCACCGCCGCCGCGCTGCGGCTGCTGCCGAAGGGCTCGGCCGCCCGGCGGCACGCGCTGGTCGCGCTGGTGGCGGTGGTGGGGCTGCTCGCCGCGACGGGGTGGTACCTGCTGTGGCCGCTGGTGCTGACCGCCGGCGCGCTGCTCTACCACCAGCGCCGGCACCGCGCCGCGACCGCCTGACGGCGCAACGGGCGAAGCTCCGTCCAGCCGGGGAGGCAGCGTGGACGGAGCTTCGTCTGGTCGGGCCTGCGCCCGGTCACTTGCCGAGCGACTCGCAGCCCGTCTCGTCCGGCAGCAGCGGACGGATGCCGACGGTCCAGCTCTTGCCGCCCGACGTCCACGGCGTGATCGCGCTGGCCTTGGCCGCGGCGGTCAGCACCGCGCCGGCCTCCTGCTCCGCGACCACGCAGCCCAGGCCCAGCCCTTCGCCCAGCGACGCGCCCGGCAGCGCCGGGCCCGGCCACGCGACCTCGGGTCCGGCCGAGGTGCCGTCGCCCGGCGCGGTCCACGCCGACGCGATGCCCGCGACCTTCTTCGGCACGTACTGCGTCGAGGTGCCCACGGCGCTCGCGCCCAGCGTGCCCTGCAGGTCGGTCACGGCCTTCACCAGGTCGAGCAGCTTCTTGCGGGCGTCCTGCTGGGCCGGGGTCAGGCCCGAGGCGTTGTCCATGCTCTCCGTCAGCGCGTACACCTCGGTGTGCTGCACTCCGTCGGGGGTGGTGACGGTGAACCGGGTGTTCGGCAGGTCGGTCACGTTGGGGGTGCCG
This sequence comes from Catellatospora sp. NPDC049609, assembly GCF_040675365.1. Taxonomy (NCBI): domain Bacteria; kingdom Bacillati; phylum Actinomycetota; class Actinomycetes; order Micromonosporales; family Micromonosporaceae; genus Catellatospora; species Catellatospora sp. NPDC049609. The sequence goes on from NZ_JBFAOU010000226.1 coordinate 4,980, forward strand.
TAGTCGACGCCCGACTTGCCGACGCCCGCCGCGACCGCGAGGTCGACCAGCTTCTGCACGTCGCCCGTGGAGATGCGCTGCTCCTGGATGTTCGGCAGCGCCGGCGGCGGATAGATCATGATCTGGGGACCGGGGGTGAGCACCCGCCCGTCGGCGTACACGCTGACCGCCGGCAACCGGGTCAGGTTGAACGCCGGGGGGACGAATCCGCCGGTGTAGTCGATCCGCAACGCCACGGTGTCGGCGCCGGGGAACGCCATGGGACCTCCCTCGCCGTCCGCGGCGTCGGTCGGACGTCCGCAGCCTGCGGCAACCAGCGCGAGCGACACGAGCGCCGCTCGGAGCACAAGAGTTCTTGCCTTCATGTCCCCTGTGACCGTCGCGGACCCGCTTCGGTTCCGCCCGGTGCCGAGATTTTCCACCGTCCGGCGGACCGATGTCAGCCGAGTGCGGCGAACCGGTCCGCGGCCAGGCGCTCCAGCTCCGCCAGCGCCTCCCAGGCGCGCGCGGCGGCCGCCGGGTCACGCTCGGTCAGGCCGCTGTCGAGGAACTCGTCCTCGTCCAGGCGCAGGGCCGCACCCCCGCCCGCGGGCACCCACAGGTCGAGGTCCAGGTCCTCCACCTCCACCACCCCGGCGTGCCGCACCGGGGGCCGGGCCACGTCGCAGTACCAGCCCTTCATCGCACCGGACGCGTCGCGCACCTCCTTGACGGAGTACCAGCGATCGCGCCAGTAGTGCTCGGTGAAGACGTCGCCGTGCTCGAAGCGGACGAAGCCGAAGTCACGGGCGACCGTGCCCGCCCACGGCGCGCGGACCACCAGGTGCCCGTCGACGTCGGAGACCACGTCCGCGGCGTAGCGCAGCTTCTCCCGGTCCACCTTGAGCAGCCGCACCTCGATCCGGTCGCCCGGTGCCCAGTCCATCCGCGTCTCCCCCGCTCGGGCGCCCGCCGCGCGGTCGCCGCCTGCCACGGGGCGCAGCATACCGAGATCACCCGCGGCCGATCACGGCGTTTACGCCCTGACCGGCCGCGAGGCACGGCACGACAGGGGTCAGGCGCGCAGCGCCGGCTCGACCGCGTTCGCGTAGCCGACGTGCCCGGCCCGGTTCGGGTGGTACGACTCGCCGGTGGGCCAGGACGTGCCGTTGAGCCACTCGACGTCGTCGCACACGGCGTGCCCGGTGAACGGGCCGCGCGCGTCGACGAAGGCGAACCCGCGGGCCGCCGCCCGCGCCTTGATGGTGGTGGCCAGCAGGTCCGCCGCGGCGTTCAGCCTGGCCTGCTCGCCGGGCGAGATCCGGGCGATGGCGTTGCACTCCTCGCCGTTGAACAGCCGCGGGTAGCCGACCACGACGACGGTCGCGTTCGGGGCCAGCGTCCGGATCCGGGTGTACAGCTGGTCGAGCTGGCCGGGCAGGGTGTTGCGGACGTACGTCTCGGCCTTGTCGATGTCGCCCCAGCAGGTGTACGGCCAGGGCTTGGCGCACTGCACGATGATCGCCGACCAGCCGATGTCGTTGCCGCCCGCGGTGACGGTGACGTAGCGGGTGGCGGTGTTGAGGCTGCCCAGCTGTCCGTTGAGGACGTCGGGGATCTTCGCGCCCGCGCAGGCGGCGAAGGTGAGGGTGGCGCCGAGCCGGGCCGCGTCGAGCACCGGGAACGCGTGGGGCGAGCGCTGGCAGCCGCCGTCGTAGTACTCGCGGGTGCCGGTGCCGGAGGAGTACGAGTCGCCGAGGGCCGTGTACGCCGGGGCGGCGGCGTGCGCGGGCGACGCGGCGAGCACGAGGGCGAGCGCCGTGAGCAGAGGTACGACGGCGCGGAGCGGGAACACCATGTGGGGCTCCAACCGGGGGGTGTGGGTAGGGGTGCGCACATGTTGTCAGAAACATTCACGACCGTGAAGGTGTTGCGGAGGATTTCTACGCTGTCGCGAACGGGCGATTCGACCCCATGACCGCCCCGGTGTGCCTAACCTCAGGACATGAGCCCGTTGCCCTTGCCGCGCGCCCTGCTGTGGGACCGGATGGTCGAGGTCGGCACCGACCTGTCCCTCGTCGACCTGCGACCCGACCGCCTCGTCGCCCGCGGCCAGGTGGTCGCCGCGGAACCGATCGCGCACGCGTGCCGCTACTCGCTGACCACCGGCGAGGGTTTCGCCACCGACACCCTGACCGTCGAGTCCGAGGGCGCCGGCTGGCAGCGCGAGGTGCGCCTGGAACGCACCGGCAACTCCTGGCGGGTCACCACCAGCGAGCAGGGAAAGTTCGGCTCGGTGCAGCTGCCCGGCATCGTGGACCCGGGCCGGCTGGCCGGGGTGCACGATGTGGACCTGGAGGCGACGGCGCTGACCAACACGCTGCCGATCCGCCGCCTGGGCCTGCTCGGCGCCGCGCCGGGCACCGTGCACACCGTGCCGATCGCCTGGGTGCGGGTGCCGTCGTTGCAGGTCATCCCGGTGGAGCAGACGTACACCGTGATCGACGCGGAGACGATCCGCTACTCGTCGGGCAGCTTCACCGCCGACCTCACCGTCGACAAGGACGGGTTCGTGGTGAACTACCCGGGCTACGCGAGCCTGGTCAGCTGACCCGGTAACGCGCCTGGGCCACACCCTGGTTGGCCAGCGCGTCGGCGCGCTCGTTGCCGGGATCGCCGGCGTGCCCGCGTACCCACCGCCATTCGATCTGGTGGCGGGCGCAGGCGGCCGACAGGCGCTGCCACAGGTCGGCGTTCTTGACCGGCTTCTTCTCCGAGGTCAGCCACCCGTTGCGCTGCCACCCGCGCAGCCACTTGGTGATGCCGTCGCGCAGGTATGTGCGTGCGCCTAAAGGAAGCAAGCATGTTCGGGCAGGTCAGATGGCGTTTCTGGCCGAACGCGGCCGACAGGTCGTCGCCGCCGAGCCGCCTTCTCGATCTAGACGGTCGGGACACGAGACCTTTCTGTGGCCAACCGGAGGATGCATTCTCGGCTTCTAGCGGCAGAATGACTGCATGGGTGTCTTGTGGAGTCGCATCCTGGGTTGGCTGCCCGCCACCTCGGACCCTCCAAACCAGGAGTCCGGTGATCCAAGAGCGGGATATATCGCGCGGAAACGGCGTCGGTGGTTGGCTCGCCCCTCTCAGATCGAGGGCACTTCGCTACGTGAATTGCGATCGTTCCGTGGTTATTCAGAAACGACGCGTCGCGCAGTTAGCCTCCTCGCTGCATTGGAAGCTGCTGGACATACAGACGACGTGCCCATCATGCGGATTATCGCAAGTATTGAGGTATTGAGCAGGACGGGTCGTTTCGAAACAAGACTTCGGGACATCAATAAGGACCTGGCAATCTTGGTCCGGCTACATGGCTCCGTCAACACGCTTAGGCGCATGATGGCTGGAGACTCCGGCCCAACCGCTACCGAGAAACTCAATCATCTGCTTGCACGTCTGGATTGGATGACCGATCTAGAACGAGAGAGCGAAGCCCAATCCGGTCCGGCATCTCCGCGTCCGTTTGCTGACGCGATACTCGAACTTGTAGCAGCAAGAACAGGAGCTTCCGGCATGAATGCCGCCACCGGGTTCATGGACCATGTGCTAAATCTCCTTGGTCCCCCGCCGGAGTCATCTGGAATGCACACTGACATTCCCACGCCCAGACTTCCGGTGGGGGTGTCGTGAGCACCTCTTGGGCAACACTGGACCCGTGGGAAAAAGCTGCGAAGTGGGCCAAGGTCGCGCCGGAGCTAGCAGACGATGTTGTGCATATGGCTAAGGTGTACGCCGAACATCAGATGCGCCAAGAACGCGAAGAAGCCAATCACCGGTTTCAGCTAGAACGAGACAGCGCCGACCACAGGGCATTCATGGACAAACGCTTGTGGTACACGCACGTCTTTTCGGTCGCTCTAAACGGTATTAGCCTAGCGCTGCTCGCCGTGATTGCCGCGAAGTTCGGTAAAGATGCGACGATTCCAGCACTAACAGTGCTCGGCGCGGGCGGTGGTTTAACAGCTGTTTCGTACGGAGTCAGCTCCTCATTTCGCAAGTCGTGGCAATCCTCCCAAGGAAGCTCCGCGTCTGCGACTACGCCAGCGCCATAGCGATGGCCGGAGGGTGCGCAGTGTGTCACTCTACGCACCCTCCCGCTTTAATCCAGAGGCATATCCCACGCGGGGACTACTTGCATCGTGTCGGGGCCGTAGGGGCCCGGCTTGATGATTATTTGGCGCACTACGGCGGCTAGCGCACGATTTCGGCCGTGCGCGCTTAGCCTTGACCATTCATCCCGGAGTTTGCCAAAGCGTCTCAGCGCTGCCGTTCCGCCCGCAGCGTCACGAGCCTTTGCTATGGCAAGGCCGTCGAGCGTCGTCGTGAGCTGAGCTAGAATTTCCGCCCGTTGCTCTCGGTAGTCCTCCTCGTCAATCTCGTCGTCGGTTCGCATGGCGACCAGCCGCTTGCGCTTCGCGATGAGTCGGGCCTTCTCTGCCTCGTAGCGAGCGACCTCACCACTGATCTCGCGCGCTCTCGCGAATCGCTCCGCGTTCACATCGACATCCCGGCCTCCCTCGGCCTGGTCGTCGAGCCAGCGCAGAAGGTCTCTGTTGGCGCGGATGTTCGATATGCCGTTGGGCGGGTGAACGCCTGTCTCGTAGGCCGCCTTGCAAGCCCACCTGCTGTATTGCGCGCCCGATCCGGACGGCATCGAGACCATGCGTCGTCCGCACTCGGCGTAGCCGCAGATCATGAGACCGCTGAAGGCGTACGTTGCGCGGCGCAGGCGCGGCGCTCGCTCCCCGGCCTCCAGCCGCTGTTTCTTATAGACCTCCCACAGCTCCATTGAGATGACCGGATCGTGCGCGCCGGTTCGCCACTTGTCGAAGTGCTTCATCGCCCTAGGACCGTTCTTGCCAGCCTTAGTCCGCTCTCGGATGAGACCAGCCGCGAATCCGGTGTCGAGCATGTGGCGCATGCTGGTCTCGCTCCACAGACTGCCCCTTCGCGTACGTATACCCTTGGCATTCCACTGAAGGCACAGCAGGCGGAATGAGTCGCCGGTCGTGATCCGTTCGTAGGCGTCGCGCAGCAGTTCGGCTTCCTCAAGGTTCGGCGTGTAGCCAGCCGCGCGGCTGTAGCTGTAACCGAATCGCTCTCCGCCCGTGTGGGGGAGGCCGTCGCGGCGGCGCTTGGCCTGTGTCTCCTTCCATCCGTCGCCGATCTGGTTGCTCTGAAGCTCGGCGATCAAAAGCATCTGATCGCGGGTGAACTTGCCCATCGTGGTGGTCGGGTCGAAGTCCTCCGTCGCGGCCCGCACCACTCCGCCGGCCTGCTCGACCGTGGCAAGGTGCACTAGCGATCCCAGCAGGTTCCGGCCCCACCGCGACCACTTCCAAAGGACGACGTGACTCCATCGGCCGCTCTGGATGCCACCTACGGCCTCACCGACGTGCCGCTTGGTGAAAGATCGGCCTGACTTGTCGATATCGTGAATGACGTGCACGAGGTCAAGGTTGTGCCGTTTGCAGAACGCCCCAATTTCGTGAAGCTGCAACTCAGGAGAGATCAGCTCCTCTCGGCCCATCACAGCCGAGACACGGATGTAGGCAACCGCCTTCGGATTTGCCACGCTGGTCATGCCTTTCGTGCAGCAGTCTCGCGCAGGCACGCGTCGGCGTGCTCCCGCGCGATGATCGTCCAGAACTCGGCCCAGCACTCGGCCCTGGTGCGAGGCTGGGCAGTGCGGCGTGCGTCCGGCTCGGAGGGATCCCGCCGAGTGGTACCGGTGCACACCATGGCGCTGTGCGGGGTGGGGCGCATCGACGGCGGGCGTGTGGCCGTCTGAGAGCCGTTCTGAGCCATGATCTCGCCTCCGTGGGTAGCTGGGTGTGGGTCAGCAATGTGAGGGGTGGTCACGCCTGCCTCCTTCGGGTCGGATGTGGAGCGCGCCCGTGCCGGTGGGCCGCGACTTTCTGAGAGTTGCGCGGGGAGGGGCCGGGGCCGGTCAGGTCAGCT
>NZ_JBFAOU010000227.1:0-10849 GCF_040675365.1 Catellatospora sp. NPDC049609
GCGGCGAGCACCACCGAGCTGGTCGGCGACCTGCTGCAACTGGACGCCGACGACGCGGCCGAGCTGGCCGGGATGAAAAGTTGTTGATCCAACTCATCCAGATAGGCCAACGTCTATGCGAAGCGCGCCCCGGGCGCGGGCGCCGGTGCGTGTACGTGTGCGCTAGCTAGCGCTGGCGGGTCACTCTGCGGCCTCCTCGGAGGTGCGCCGCTCGTCGTACTCGTCCGGCCCGTCCTGGGCGCGCGTCGTCCTGTTGTCCGACTCCGCCAGGATGGCCTCGGCCTGCGCCTGCGGGTCCTCGCTGCCGACGGCCAGCTCCTCGGGCAGCAGCCTCTCCGCACGCCTGTCGACTCGTCCCTCACTCATGCCGGTGGTCTACCACGCCCGCGACGCGGCCAAACGTGCCGCTCAGCGCCGGTCGAGCCGGGTCACCCGGTCGAGCAGCGCCTCGACGACGGCACGAGAGTCGGCGTCCACGACGACGTCCACGGTCGGCACCACCCCCACGTCCACGGGCGTTGCGTCCACGCCCTCGGCCGGCGCGGCTTCGGGACGCAGGTCGACCAGCGTGGCGCCGCGCCCCGGCCCGAGCCCGGTCTCGACCTGCACCGTCGCCCGCCGCACCGTCATCAGCTCGGGGTGCATCACGGACAGCACCGCCACCGCGTCGTGCACCGGGATAGCGGGACCGGCGCCGTGCCGGTACCCGCCCAGCGCCCGCGCGGCGTACCCGCCGATCGGGCCGGCTGCCGCCAGCCTGGCCAGATCCGCCTCGCCGAGACCGGTGCGCCGGGTGACGTCCAGCGGCACCAGCGTCGTCGGCACCGCGACGTCCGGCTCGGCGAGCACCCGGTACGCCGCCTCCGGATCGAACCATACGTTGAACTCGGCAGCCGGGGTGATGTTGCCCGGCCCGATCGAACCGCCCATGACGACGAGCCGGTCCAGCGTCGCCGCGATGTCTGGATACGTCGCGTAGAACAGGGCGACGTTGGTCAGCGGGCCGACCGCGAACAGGGCGACCGGCTCGGTCGACGCCTCGACGGCGGCGGCGAGGAACTCGGCCGCGGGGCGCCGGTCCGGCCGCCCGTCGGGCACGGGCAGCTCGATGCCGCCCAGCCCGTCGTCGCCGTGCGCCGAGTCGTGCCGGGCGACGGCGCGTACCAGGGAACGCTTCGCGCCCGCCGCGACCGGGACGTCGCCCCGCCCGGCCAGGGCCAGCACCGACCGCGCGTTGCGGGTGGTCCGCTCGATGCCGACGTTGCCGCCGACGGTGGTCACGCCGCGCAGCTCCAGCTCCGGGCTGGCGCACGCGGTGAGCAGCGCCATCATGTCGTCGATCCCCGGATCGCAGTCGATCAGCACGGCCCGCGTCATGCGCCCATCCTCCCCCACCCCTCGGCCGTCGAACTCCCCAGCGCTCCACTCTGCACGGCCGGCGCCCTGCCGGCGGGTTCGCGCCGGAGCGCTCCGATCACGCGGGGCCGCGCGAGCCGTACGCCGGACCGAACACGACCAGCAGCGCGAGATCCTCGGTCACCTCGTCGAACCGGTGCTCCTCCCCGGCGGGCACGAAGATCACCGACCCGGGCCCGACCGGCACCGCGCCGTCCGGTGTCACGATCCGGGCACGCCCGGCGGTGACCACGTAGATCTCGTCCTCGGTGTGCGGGGTCTGGTCGTCGAGCCCGCCCGCCGGAATGCAGTACGTCCCCACCGACAGGTCCGGCACCCGCAGGTGCTCCACCCAGTCGTTGGCCGACCCGGCAACGGGCGGCGCCCACCGCCCCGCCCCTTCGATGATCCGCATGGCGGAAGCCTAGCGGCGCCACGGCCGCGGTGCGGGACGGCCGGTCACGCCCAGCCGCCGAGGATCTGGTCGCGTTCGCGCAGATGCTCCTCACGCGACTTGCCCGTCACGGAGCGCGTGATGGCGCGCCGGGTCCGCAGCGCCGCGGCCGCCAGCACGATGTCCTCGGCCTCGCTGGGCGGTTGCTCGCCCATGTCGGGGTGGGCCCACGCGTCCAGCGTGAACAGCTCCCGCGCGGTGGCGGGCAGCCCGGTCGCCTCGCGGAGCTGGTCGCCGTCGAGGAACGCGCAGTCGCGTGCCGCCCGGTCGGCGGTGAGCGCCAGCATCATCGCGTCCATGCGGCCCAGCCGCTCGGCGTCGCGGGCCGCGAGCCGGACCAGCCCGTTCGGCAGCCGGACCGGCTCGCCCTCGGCGGCCGTGACCAGCCGCTCGGCCTCCTCCTCGCTGAGCAGCTCCTGCTGCGCGCCCCACAGCGGACCGGCCGGCAGGCCGCATCCGAACCGGTGGAACTCCAGGTGCACGCCGTAGTCGCCGAGCCCGGTCACCACCGACTGGAAGACCAGCCCGTCGCCGCCGCCGGGGACGACGTACCCCGTCATCCGCATCGCGGCGCAGTAGTAGTTGGCGTTGTCCCACATCGGCCCGAGGCCGTCCGCGAACACCTCGTCCAGCTCGCGCAGCGCCAGCGGCTCGCCCGCCGCGACGTCGCACACCGGTGCCGCGTCCAGCACCGCCCGGACCGCGGCCGGCAGGGGCGGCACGGCCAGCCCGAGCCGGTCGAGCAGCCCGGTCGCGGCCTGCTCGCCCACGGCCGCGGTCAGCCGCCGCGCCGTGCCTTCGGGATCGGTGCGGAACAGCTCGCCGATCGCGGCGGCCGCGGTTGCGTCGCCGTCGGCCCGTACGGCGAGCAGTCGGTAGCCGGGATCGGGATGCCGGACGACCCACGAGCACAGCACGTCGGTGTCGCCGCCGTCCGGCCGCCACGGGGCGGCGTCGATCCGCCGGTCGACGGCACGGACCCGCGCGGCGACGTCGAACGCCTCCGCCGTGCCGCAGGCCAGCAGGCAGGGCAGCACGCACCACGGCACGTCGTGCAGCACACCGTGCTCGTCGACCCGGCCGGACAGCCACGGCAGGACACCGTCGCCGTAGCGCTCGACCAGGGAGAGGTTGCCGTGGCCGCGTACGTGGGTGCGCCAGCGCAGCCGCCGCGCGTGCGCGGTGAACTCGGCGGCGTCGGCGAGGCTGAGCAGCGCCGCCCAGGTGGTGTCGGACTCCAGCACGTACGTGCCCTCGACCAGGGCGCCGCTGCCCTGCTCGTAGACGGTGCGCCCGGCGAGCCAGGCCCGTGCCGCGTCCAGCGGCATCAGCCCCCGGTGATCGGGTTCGGGCACGCGGGCGTCGCGGATGGCCGCCCGCAGTCCCGGCCCGAGCGGCGATGGTTGGTCCGACATGGGCGCCACCCTAACGGTGCCGGCCGACGCACCGGGGGCCCGCCAAGGACCGCAAGAACTTGCCGTCAGCGGCAAACTCCACTGGTACCGGCACGGACCACGGCGTGCCGCTGGCCACCGCCGGACGCCTACCCCATCTGACGACGCCCCCACCACCTGCGCATTCGTTGCGATGCGTCCAATGTGCCCTCCGGTACCGGCTGTTACCGCAGGTCCGAAACATCTTGCAACACTTGCGAATTCAGATCTTCACATTCGAGGTTGGACCTGATATCCATATGCGATCGATCGATCCCCTACCCGGAGGACCCCTTGACTCGATCGCGTCTGCTGACCGCCACGGCCGGGCTCGCCACCGCCCTCACCGTGCTGGTCGCCCTGGTCGCCACCCCCGCCCAGGCCGCCTCCACCGTCCGCTACGTCGCCCTCGGCGACTCCTACTCCTCCGGCGTCGGCGCCGGCAGCTACACCTCCGAGAGCGGCTCCTGCCAGCGCAGCACGAAGGCCTACCCCGCCCTGTGGGCCGCCGCGAACGCCCCCGCCTCGTACGTCTCCAAGGCCTGCTCCGGCGCGACCACCACCACGGTCCTCAACAGCCAGGTGTCGGCGCTGAGCAGCACCACGACCCTGGTCAGCATCTCGGTCGGCGGCAACGACATGGGCTTCGCCGACATCATGAAGACCTGCGCCCTCTACGGCACCACCGAGTGCGTCGCCGCGGTGCAGCGGGCCGAGGACAAGGCCCGTTCCAGCCTGGCCGGCCTGCTGAACAACGTGTACAGCGCGATCCGGTCCCGCGCCCCGAACGCCACCGTCGTGGTCCTCGGCTACCCGGTGTTCTACCAGCTGAACACGACCTGCGTCGGTCTGAGCGCCACCTCCCGCGCGAAGATCAACGAGGGCATCAACATGATCGACGACATCATCAAGACCACCGCCGGTCAGCACGGCTTCAAGTTCGGCGACGTCCGGTCGATCTTCGTCGGGCACCAGCTCTGCAGCGGCGACAAGTGGCTGCACGCGCTGAACTTCGCCGACCTCGGCATCTCGTACCACCCGATGGCCACCGGCCACTCCGGCGGCTACCTGCCGGTGTTCCGCAACGCCGCCGCCTGACGGCCGACCCGCACGGGCCGCCCAGTCCGCGTCGGGGGTCGGGAAGGGCACCTTCTACAACGCAGACCGTTAAGAAGGTGCCCTTCCTTACCGCAGGCCGCGGTCGAGGAGTTCGGTGGGCAGGATGACGGTCTGCGGGGGTGAGCGGTCGCCGTCGATCCGCGCGAACAGCAGGCGGGCCGCGCGGCGGGCCAGCTCACGGGTGTCGTACGCGATGACGGTCAGCGGGCGCGGCATCAGGTGCGACAGCTCGAAGTCGTCGAAGCCGACCAGGGCCGCGTCGCTGCCCTGCCGCCACAGCTGCTGCACCGCGCCGACGGTGATGCGGTTGTTCAGGGTCAGGAACGCGGTCGGCGGGTGCGGCTCGGCGAGCATCCCGGCGACGGCCGCGGCGGCGGTGGCGGGATCGCGTACGCCGTCGCGCACCAGTGAGCCGTCGTGGCCGATCCCGGCGTCGGCCAGCGCGTCGCGCGCCCCGGCCAGGCGCTCGCGCATGGTGTGCACCTCGACCGAGTCCAGCAGCACGCCGATGCGCCGGTGGCCCTGCTCGACGAGCCTGCGTACGCCGCTGCGGGCGCCGCCGCGGTTGTCCAGCAGCACGGCGTCGGCGTCGATGTTGGTGCCGGGCCGGTCGAGGAAGACCACCGCGATGCCCATCTCGACCTGCGCGCCGAGGAACGAGTGGTCGCACCCGGCGGGGACGACGAGCAGGCCGTCGACGCGGCGGGAGCACAGGTCGCGCAGCAGCTGCTCCTCGCGGGCCGGGTCCTCCTCGGAGGACGCGGACAGCAGCAGCGTGTCGCGCTCGCGGGCCAGCTCGGCGGTGACGGCGGCGATGGTGGCGTAGAACGGGTTGGCCAGCTCCTCGATGAGCAGGCCGATGGTGGCGCTGGCCCGGCCGGCGCGCAGCGCGCTGGCCATGTGGTTGCGCTGGAAGCCGAGCTCGGCGACGGCGGCCAGCACCCGGCCGGCCATGGCCGGCTGCACGTGCGGCTCGCCGTTGACCACCCGCGAGACGGTCTTGAGGCTGACCCCGGCCAGCCTGGCCACGTCGACCATGGTGGGGCGGCGCCCCGCCCGGCCGTCGCGCTGCTCGATCACGGCGAGTACGGTACCCGGTCACCCCGGGAGGGGGACGGCGGCGAGCGGACAACGTTGTCATACTCTCTGCAACGTCCAGGAGCCCCAGGAGCCCCCATGCCCGACCCCGCAGCCGGACCGCTCGCCCTCGCCGTCGACATCGGCGGCACCAAGATGGCCGCCGGACTCGTCACCGCCGACGGGACCGTGCTGGCCGCCGACCGGATCCCCACCGCCCACCCGCAGCCGGGACCCGGCGCCGCGGAGCAGGTGTGGGCGGGCCTGTCCGCGATGCTCGCCCGCCTGGTCGAGGCGGCCGGCGACCGTCCGATCGCGGGCGTCGGCACCAGCACCGCCGGGCCGTTCGACCTGGCCGGGGCCACGGTCAGCCCGGTCAACATCGCCGCCTGGCGCCGCTTCCCGCTGGTCGACCGGCTGGCCGGGCAGGTGCCCGGGGTGCCGGTGCGGCTGGCCGGCGACGGGGTCTGCGCGGCCATCGGCGAGCACTGGCGCGGCGCCGGGCGCGGCCACGACGACCTGCTGGTGCTGGTCGTCTCCACCGGCGTCGGCGGCGGCCTGATCCACGGCGGGCGCCCGTTCACCGGCGCCTCCGGCAACGCGGGCCACGTCGGTCACATGGTGGTGGACCTCGACGGCGACCCCTGCCCCTGCGGCGGGCGCGGCTGCGTCGAGGCGATCGCCAGCGGGCCCAGCATGGTGCGGTACGCGCTGCGCGAAGGCTGGCGTCCCACCGGCGACGGCACCGCCCGCGACCTGGCCGACGCCGCGCGCACCGGCGACCCGGTGGCGCTGGCCGCCTTCACCCGCTCCGCCGACGCCCTCGCCGCCGGCATCGTGTCCGCCGCCGCGATGTGCGACCTGCGCCAGGTGGTCATCGGCGGCGGCGTGGCCCACGCCGACGACCTGCTCTTCCCGCCCTTGAAGGAGGCCCTGGCCCGCTTCGGCCGCCTCGGCTTCCTCCAGGACGTCACCGTCCGCCCCGCCCAGCTCGGCGACGACGCCGGCCTCATCGGCGCCGCCGCCCTCATCCACGCCCCCGACCACTACTGACCGCACACCCCACCCCTCCTTGGTTGATCATGAACTTATGGCACGGCTCGGCGGCGTGTCGCGGCCACAAGTTCATGATCAACTAGTGGTCGACGTGGCCTCGGGCGGGGGTGGGTCGAAGAGGGCGAGGCGGGGGTCGGCGGAGAACTGGGTGATGGACATGCCCAGGGACGGGTTGCGCTGGGTGGCCGGCTGGGCGGCCAGGGGGTCGGGGGTGTTGGTGATGGTGACCATGACGAGGGTGTGGCCGGTGAAGATGGTCACCGTCCACAGCTGCGCGTCCAGGCCCAGCGAGAACCCGGCCCGGCGGTCCTCGGGCTGCTCGCGTACGCCGTACTGCTCCAGCACCGCGCCGCCGTCCAGCTCGGCGCTGAAGCCGCACCAGGTCAGCCGGTCGCAGTGGGCCAGGTCCGGCCGGTACGTCGTCGGCGCGACCGACACCGTGAGCGTGCCGTAGCCGTTGCCGTTGACCAGCTGCAGGCTCACCGTGAGCGCGCCCGGCGCGAGCTGCGGATCGGGCAGCGGGGCCAGCGCGCGCTTGTCGCCGCCGTCGGCCAGGCCGAGGTCGGCGCGGCGCAGCCCGAGCGGGTTGACCCGGGTGACCACCAGCTCGGCCATCAGGCACGCGAACCGCTCCACCAGGGCCGCGTCGGCGGTGACCGGCTCCCGCTGCGGCAGCGGCAGGTCACCGGCGAGCACCGCGAACCGGTCCACCCCGAACCGGCCGCCGGCCTGCGGCGGGGGCGGCGGCACGGGCGAGCGGGTCAGCGACGGCAGCGGGGTCGGGCCGGGCACCGCCGCCATGCAGTCGACGTCGTCGGGCGGCAGCGTGCCGCCGCGATCGGGGCGCAGCACCACGATGCCGTAGCCGACGCCGACCGCCAGCGCGACGGTCAGCAACGTGCTCAGCGCCAGGTCACGGCGGCGCAACCGGCGGCCTACGGTGATCAGCTCGGCGGCGGCCAGGCCCAGCGGCGGCTCCGGTCCGGTGGTCTGCTCACCCGGGCGGTGCCGGCGCAGCGCGCGCAGCAGGGTGCGCTGCGCGAACGCCTCGGGCGGCTCGTAGCCCAGCGACGGCCAGCGGCGGTAGAGCCGCAGCAGCGTACGCCGGACCAGCTCCTGCGCCACCGCCCAGTCGCCGCAGCGCTCGCGGGCCTGCCGGCGCAGCCCGGGGGCCATCGCGGCGGCGAACTCCGCGTACTCGTCCTCCCAGGCCCGCATCCTGACAGTTAACACAATGGATACGACCAGGCGGGAGGGTGTCCCGGTGGTTGGCCGGTCAGTCGAAGTCGAAGACGGAGTTCTTGTCGTAGAAGTGCAGCACGTACCGGCAGTTCGTGCAGACCAGCAGGGTCATCCGGTGCGAGGTGAAGCCCCAGCGGCTGTCCACCCGGCCCACCTCCTGCTGGAAGTCCCGGCCCCGGCACAGCGGGCAGGCCAGCACGGGGATCTCAGACGTCGTCATGCCCGGCACCCTAACCGGAGGAGTCCACGCGGCCTACCGCACCCGGCGGACCACCGCGACGACCTTGCCCAGCACGACCGCGTCGTCGCCGGGGATCGGCTCGTACGCGTCGTTGCACGGCACCAGCTCCACGTGCCCGCGGGTGACCCGGTACACCTTCACCGTCGCCTCGCCGTCGATCATCGCGGCGACGATCTCCCCGCTGTACGCGGTCGGCTGCTGCCGGATCACCACTACGTCGCCGTCGCAGATCGCGGCGTCCACCATGGAGTCGCCGCGCACCCGCAGCGAGAACAGCGTGCCGTGGCCGACCAGGTCGCGGGAGAGGGTCAGCACCTCCTCCAGCGACTCCTCGGCCAGGATCGGCCCGCCCGCGGCGATGGTGCCCAGCAGCGGCACCCGCACCGCCGCCTCGGTGCGCTGCTGCGGGATGCCGTCGTCGCCGAGCGGCACCGCGACCGTCAGCGCCCGCGGCCGCCCCTTGTCCCGCACCAGCAGGCCCTTGTCCTCCAGCTCACGCAGCTGGTACGAGACCGACGACGACGCGGCGAGCCCGACCTCGCGGCCGATCTCGCGCAGCGTGGGCGGGTAGCCGCGCCGGGTCACCCACTCGTGGATGACCTCCAGGATGCGCCGCTGCCGCGCGCTTAGCCCGTCGCCGTACCCCGTCGTCGTCTGCACCCTGGCAGGCTAGCGGACCAACACCACATAACCCCCATTACCCCACACACGGACCGCCCCGCGGCCGGCCGCCGCCCACCCAAGATCGCTCGACTTGCCTGGCACATGGGCGTATGCGCGGCCAGGATTCGCCCAAGTGCCAGGCAAGTCGGACGATCAAGGGGGCGGTCAGGTGCGGTAGAGGTGGAGGTCGGCGCGGCCGGCGGTGGACGCGACCAGGCGGGCGTTGGCCTCGTCGCTGCGGTACACCCAGTCGCGGGCGGCGTCGGCGTCCAGGCCCTTCGCGCGCTGGCGGGCCAGCAGCCCGTCCACCCGGGGGCCGTCGTCGGTGGACAGGTAGACGGCCAGGTCCAGCAGCGGGCGCACCCGGTCCCACGGCGGGGTGTCCAGCAG
Organism: Catellatospora sp. NPDC049609; assembly: GCF_040675365.1. NCBI lineage: Bacteria > Bacillati > Actinomycetota > Actinomycetes > Micromonosporales > Micromonosporaceae > Catellatospora > Catellatospora sp. NPDC049609. The sequence continues at coordinate 9,071 of NZ_JBFAOU010000227.1, forward strand.
CAGGTAGTTGCCCTCGGTGACGATCACCTCGGTGTCCGGCGGCACCGGGACCGCCCCGGCGACGGGCTCGTTGAGGATGTGGTCGAACGTCGGTGCGTACACCGTCTCGCCGGTGGCCTCACGCAGACGTCGCAGCAGCGCGGCGTACCCGGCGGCGTCGAAGGTGTCCGGGGCGCCCTTGCGGTCGGCGCGGCCGAGCCGGCGCAGCTCGACGTTGGCGAGGTGGAACCCGTCCATCGGCACCATGACGGCCCGGTCGAGCCTGGCGGCCAGCTCCAGGGCCAGGGTCGACTTGCCCGCGCCGGGCGAGCCGGCGATGCCGACCACCAGGCGGCCGGGCCGGTCGGCGCGCAGCCGGTGCACCTGTTCCAGCAGCGTCGTCAGCATCGGGGCACCCGTCCCAGCGGCGTCGTCGGCATCACGGCAAGTCTGTCAGCCGGCCGCGGCCAGTTCCAGCAGAGCCGTCCCGGCGGCCGTGACGTCGTCGGCGGTCCAGGCCAGCGCGGCGGCGGCCACGGTGATCTCGACGCGGGCCAGGTCCGGCTCGCGGTCGGTGAACGGCCCGGCGAACCAGATGCGCTGCTCCTCGGCCAGCCGCAGCGCGGCCTCGTTGAGCCGGTCGGCCGGACCAGGCAGCCACAGCTGGAACTGGTGCGTGTGCGGCACCTGCGGGAGGATCCGCGCGCCGGGCAGCTTCGCCAGCGCCGCGGCGACCACCTTGGCGTGCGCGACGTACTCCGGCAGCCGGGGCAGCTCCCGGTCCAGCCCGGCCAGCGCGGCCACGGCGGCGGGCCACTGCTGGTAGAGGGTGCCGCCGTAGCGGTGCCGCCAGGCGCGCGCCTGCCCGGTGAAGTCCTCCGCCCCGGCCAGCAGCGCACCGGACAGCCCGCCCAGGGTCTTGTAGAGCGACACGTACACGCTGTCGGCCAGCGCGGCGACGGTCGGCAGGTCGCGCCCGAGGTGCGGGGTGGACTCCCACAGCCGGGCCCCGTCGAAGTGCACCTTCGCCCCGCGTACGCGCGCCGCGGCGACCAGCGCGTTCAGCTCGTCCCAGGTGGGCAGCAGGAACCCGGCGTCACGCAGCGGCAGCTCGACCAGTAGGGTGCCGAACGGCTCGTCGAGGTCGCGCACCTCCTGCGCGGTGGGCTGGCGCCGCTCGGCCGTCGGCCACACCCCGCGCAGCCCGCTCAGCGTCGTGAACGCCTTGCGCTCGTGCACCTCCAGGTGGCTGAGCGGGTGCAGGGCCACCACGTCGCTGCCGGTGCGCTCGGCCCAGCAGCGCAGCGCCACCTGCTGCGCCATCGTGCCGGTCGGGAAGAACACGGCGTCGGGCTTGCCGAGCAGGCCGGCGACCCGCTTCTCCAGCACCGCGACCGGACCCCCGCCGCCGTAGACGTCGGGCCGCGCGTCCAGGTCCGGCAGGTCGCAGGCGGCGAGCTCGGCCAGCCGCTGCCGCAGCGTCGGCACGCGGCCCCCGGACAGGATCCGGTCGCAGCCGTGGAGCAGGCGCCAGCGGCGCTGCGCGGGGTCCTCAACCATCGGGCCATGATGCCACCAGCCGCCGCCCGGCGACGCGCCCGGTTGGCGGGCGGCCTCGAAGCGCCAACCGGGCGGGGCCCGCCGGCAGTCGGCTGGGCCGTGCGCTCGGCCGCAGCCGCACCTCAAGCCGGAGCCGCACCGCCCGAGACGGCACGTCCAGGCCCGCTTTGCTCTGCACACAAATACGCGCGGCGCGTATTTGTCCGGCACTCGCCGTACGGCGCGCTCGCCCGCACCAGC
>NZ_JBFAOU010000228.1:0-10834 GCF_040675365.1 Catellatospora sp. NPDC049609
GTGCGCCCAGCGCAACGGGCAGGGCGCGGCAACCGGATGCGGCCGCTCTGAGGGATCCGGCGGCACGCCCAGCGGCCGGGCCAGGCGCGGTGTCCTGGGGGTGGGGTGCCGCGCCGGCCGCCGACCCCGCATCGACCCGCACACGAGCGACGATTCGGCCGAATGGGCGATCTTTGCGGCTGCGCGCCAGACAGCCGTTGGCGCGGCTGACCAGTTCCGGGTATCACTGTGCACCCCTGGAGGGCACAACCGCCTCGGCCTGGCTGCCTCAACGATCGTCGGTCCCGGCGCCAGGGTGCCCCCGAGCTCCGTAAGTGGAGGCCAAGTGGCGGTGCCGCACCGATTGACCCCGTGGTCGGCACGGCACCGCCCGGCGGGCTTTCCCTGCGAGCCGAACCGAGGCGGGGCTCGGCTCTCCAACCCCCGGCGAGGTGATCTTGCGGTGGTGTTCGGTGGACCGAGACTCGCCCCGCGTTGCAACGAGCCGGCCGAGCTGGCATCCGTTGAGGCGCAGTTCGCGTTCCGCGCCGGTTCCGCGCCGTGGTGTTGGCCCGGCCGGCAAGAGTGCGGGCTTCGACTCGGGCACACCGGGCCGCACGCAGCGGCGATCGTCCGTCACTACGACCCCGGTCTCGACGAGCGTGAAGCCTGGTGGCTGCTGTGGAGCGCCGACGGCCGTCACTGGGCCAGACTTCCGCTGTGCCCAGCCTGGCGCGCCGCCGACCCCGACTACGACACCTGCCAACTGCCTGACGGACACGACGGCCACCACAGCTGGTTGACGTATGACCCCAGCTGACCAGCACCACCGAGACGGGAGTCGGGGCAGACTGCTGCCGGCTGGGGGTACGCACCCCGATGGCGCACCCGCCTCGCCCTCGCACAGGCTGACTTCTTTCAGCGTCCAGCGTTCCTGCGGCTTCCTCCGCGTGCGCAGGTCCAAGACGGCACAGCTGATCCCTTCAGAGCCGGAACAACACCGCCATGGCCGTACAACGACGCACGGGAGAGCCCGACGAATGTGGCTTGCGAGCGGTACCAACGGACACGCTTCATCTCGAAGCGACCGTCGGCGAGACGCCTACATCGACAGCCTGCGTGCCGCCGCAATCGTGCGCGTGTTCCTCCAGCACACTATGCCACTGGGGGCACTGACGGCGCTGCTGCCGTCGATGTGGGTGATGTTCGGTCTCGCCGGCTACCTCACCGCAGCATCGCTACACCGAAACGGTGGGCTGCGCACGATTCGCTCCCGAACACGCCGACTGCTGCCCCCGCTATGGACGCTCGCCATGGTCGCCATACCGCTCATGCTGATGGTCGGATGGCCTCAGTTCGGGTGGCGTGACCTGCTGCCCTGGATCTTCCCCGTGATCAACCCGCCATCCAGCGAATGGGGCGCGCCATTCGCCACAGCACTGTGGTACCTACGCGCCTACCTGTGGCTGGTCCTGCTGTCGCCACTGACCAGGTCGGCGTTTCAACGCTGGCCCGTGCCCACCCTGATCACACCGCTGGCCGGGGCAGTGCTATTCGGCACAGTGCTACCGCTGCCAACCTCGCCGACAGCAGACGTGCTGTGGTCGACCGCCGCCTACGGTCCTGCCTGGCTGCTCGGATACGCCCGGCACACCGGCCTGCTCGACCGGCTCGCACCCACCGCCTGCCTGGCCACCGCCGGGACGCTAGGCGCATCAGCGCTGCTGCGCGCCACTACCGACCCGGAGGGCCTGCACGACCCACTCGCCCAGGCACTATGGGGAACTGCTGTCGTCCTGCTCGTACTGCGGGCACGGCCGCCGATGGACTGGCTCACCCGCTTTCCCGCCATGGGCCGGGCAATCGACCTCCTCAACAATCGCGCGGTGACCATCTACGTCTGGCAACTCCCCATGATCGTTGCCGGATTGTGGCTACTCGACCACACCCCAGGCAGAAGCATCGCCGGACCTCCGCTGCTGACCCTGCTCGCAGGCACCATGCTCACCGCACTGGCCGTCCTCTGCTTCGGCTGGGTCGAGGACCTCGCCGGGCGGCGGCCCCCATCGCTGCTGCCCAGCCGCCACACCGACTGCGCCGACCTCCCATCGCAGTTGAGCCCTCGGCAACCAAGCAGGAAGGAAGGCGGCCAGACGTAGCTTCACGGGCCGGCAAGTCGTGGACGGTACGACTCAAGCCGTACCAACCAAGATCCCGTACCGCTCCTGAACTGCATCGGTACGACTGGTACGGCTGGTACGGGCACCCCCGGCGGCCCCGGACAGCGGTGCATCCTTTAGGCGCACGCACATAGGTGCTGTCGGTGTGCAGGTGCACCGTGACCGGGCGCTTCAGCGCCTCCAGCGCCTCGATCGCGGCGGTCATCTCCATCCGGTTGTTCGTCGTCGGCCCCGGATCCCCGCCGAAGATCTCCCGCGTGTGCCCGCCGTACCGCAGCACCGCGCCCCACCCGCCGGGCCCCGGATTCCCCGAGCAGGCCCCGTCGGTATAGATCTCCACAACCCCGCTCTCACCCACCCCGGCACGCTACCAGCCCCCCACCGCGCCGATCTTGCGCGAACGGTGGGGACGACACACTCCTACCGGGCATAAGGGCAGCAGCTCGCGCAAGATCGACGCGATCTTGGCGGCACGGCGGGGTGGGTCAGGGGATCGTGTCGGGGCCGCGGTGCGGGTGGGGGTGGGTGGCGCGGCGGGTGAACAGGAGGTGGTCGAGGCTGTAGCGGCCGGCGCCGACGGCGGCGATGAGCAGCGAACCCAGGCCGAGGGCGATGACGAGCTCGGCGCCGCCCTGGCCGACGAACAGGCCCTTGCCGATGTGGACCAGCAGGTACGCGCCGAGCATGTCGAGGAAGAGCAGGGTGCCGACGATCGGCACGGCGAGGCCGACGATGAGCAGCATGCCGCCGAGGAACTCCAGCAGCGCGGCGATCCACGCCGACAGGGTGGGCAGCGGGACGCCCAGCTGCTTGAAGCCGGCGGCGGTGGCGTCCATGCCGTCCACGAACAGCTTCTGGCACCCGTGGGCCGTGAACACCACGCCGAAACCGATCCTGGCCAGCAGTTTCACCACGTCGGTCGCGGTCGGCGGGAAGGCGTACATCATGGTGACTCCGTGCGGGTCGAGGCGCCGAATGGCATGAACATCACTTTTGCACAGGTTGGTGGTGGTGAGCCGTTATATCGGCAATCACGTCCCCGCGCGACACGCGGAGTGACCACGGATGAGTCCGCCCCGGTAGCCACTCACTCCCGCGGCATGGTGGGATGCGTGTTGCGTGCGGGTCGTCAGGATCGCGCCGGTTCGCGGAGCCTGTTGGCATCGCTGCCGTTTCGGCTTACCCTGACGTGGCCGTACGAACATCAACCTGGGGAGAACGGAGGACCCGATGCCGTCCGACCGTCTGATCAACCGGCGATTCGTGTACAACGGCCACCAGTGCACCGTCGCCGACTACGACGGCGACAAACGCCTCGCCATCGTGATGGACGACCAGCCGCACGAGGTCTACTCCGTCAACATCGACCTGGGCGACGATCCGACCGTCGGCAGGCAGCTGGACCTGTTCTACCTTCGCGGGGAGTTCTACGCCTGGCCGGCCGTCGGCCGCGGCAAGCCGCCCGCGCTGGCCAAGCACGACATCCCGGTCGAGCCGTCCACCGACCTCTGACCGACGCCCGCCCGGCCCGGCCGTCACCCGCCGTGACGGCACCGGGCCCGGTCGCGCGAGGCACCGTCCGATGGCGAGACACCGCCAAGGCACAACCCCGCCATGAAAAGATCTTGCGGACGCCCGGCGGCCCGATGAGGCTGCGGAGCCATGTCCGCACTGAAACTCGGCCGTCTGAGCACGGCCCTGCTCACCACCGTGGCGCTGCTGGCGGCCGCACCGGCCGCGAGCGCCGCGCCGGAGCCCGAACCCGGCCCACCGGGGCGGCTCAAGGGACCCGGCTCCGCCAAACGTGACAAGCTCGGCTCCCACGACCGCGAGCTGCTGGTCAAGGCCGTACGCGACGGCAAGAAGAAGGTCACCACCATGCTGGCGGTGGCCCCGGGCGAGTTCGACGCGGCCCGCAAGGCGGTCGAGGCGGCAGGCGGGACGGTGGCCGCCGCCCAGCCGAAGGTCGGCTACCTGCGCGCCGGCATCCCCACCGGCGCGGTCGACGCGGTGGCGCAGCAGACGTCCGTGCTGGCTGTCGACCTCGACGAGGAGATCCGCCTCGCCGACCCGGTCCCGGCGCCGGAGGGCAGGCGCAAGGGCGGCACCGCGAAGGCGCCGGGCCCGAAGACGCCGGCCGCCAACCCGTACCTGCCCACGCACGAGACCGGTGCGGTCGGCTTCGTCGCCGAGCACCCGGCCTGGGACGGCCGCGGCGTCACCATCGGCATCCTCGACTCCGGCGTGGACCTGGACCACCCGGCGCTGGCGACGACCACCACCGGCGAGCGGAAGATCGTCGACTGGGTGACCGCCACCGACCCGCTGACCGAGGGCGACGGCACCTGGGTGGAGCTGACCGACACGGTCACCGCCTCGCCCGCGTTCACCGTCGGCTGGCGCGAGGGCTACACCGCCCCGGCCTCCGGCGAGTTCAGGTTCGGCACGTTCTACGAGTACGCCACCGTGGGCCCCAACGACGTCAACGGGGACGTGAACCGCAACGGCACCCCGTGGGACGCCTTCGACGTGCTGCTGCGCCCGAGCGACCGGGCGATCTGGGTGGACACCGACGCCGACCGCGACTTCTCCGACGAGACGCTGCTGCGGCCGTACCGCGAGCAGCAGGTGGCGGGCCGGTTCGGCACCGACGACCCGGACACCGCGGTCAACGAGAGCATGCCGTTCACGGTCGAGCACCGGCTCGGCGTCGACCTGGCCCCGGCCGGGCGCGAGGGCACCGCGGACTTCGTGAACATCGGCCTGGTGGAGAGCGCGCACGGCACCCATGTCGCGGGCATCGCGGCGGGCCGCGGCCTGTTCGGCGGGAAGATGAACGGCGCCGCGCCCGGCGCGAAGATCGTCTCCTCGCGCGCCTGCACCTGGAGCGGCGGCTGCACCGCGGTCGCGCTGACCGAGGGCATGATCGACCTGGTGGTCAACCGGGGCGTGGACGTGGTCAACATGTCCATCGGCGGCCTGCCCGCCCTCAACGACGGCGCCAACGTGCGCACCCACCTCTACAACACCCTCATCGCCGAGTACGGCGTGCAGCTGTTCCTGTCCGCGGGCAACTCCGGCCCCGGCCTCAACACCATCGGCGACCCGGCGGTGGCCTCGGACGCCATCGCGGTCGGCGCGTCGGTCTCCGCCGACACCTGGGCGGCCGACTACGGCTCCGAGGTCAAGACCCGGATGGGGATCTTCGCGTTCTCCTCGCGCGGCCCCCGCGAGGACGGCGGCTTCAAGCCCGACCTCGTCGCGCCCGGCGCGGCGGTCAGCACCACCCCGACCTGGCTGCCCGGCGCGCCCGTGCCGGGCGTCGGCTACCAGCTCCCGCCGGGCTACAGCATGTTCAACGGCACCTCGATGGCCTCGCCGCAGGCGGCGGGCGGAGCGGCGCTGCTGCTGTCGGCGGCGAAGGCCACCGGCGTGGACGCGGCACCCGCCAAGCTGCGCGCTGCCGTGTCCGGCAGCGCCCGGTTCCTGTCCGGCGTCGCCGCGCACGAGCAGGGCAACGGCCTGCTCGACGTGGCCGCGGCCTGGCGGGCGCTGGCCAAGGGCGGGCTCGCCACCAGCACGTACACCATCGACGCCCCGGTCTGCACGCCGATCTCGGCGTACCTGCCCACCCCGCACCGGGGTGCGGGCCTCTACCACCGCTGCCCCGGCGCGCCGAGCCCGCGGCAGGAGGTCGTGGTCACCCGGACCAGCGGCCCCGCCACAGCCGAGCTGCACCGCATCTCGTGGCGCGGCGACGGCGGCACGTTCCGCACGGCGCAGGACACCGTGCGGCTGCCGCTGAACGAACCGGTGCGGGTGCCGGTCTGGGTCCGCGCCGACGGCAACGGCGTGCACAGCGCGATCATGGAGCTGGACGATCCGGCCACGCCGGGGGTCGACGCGCGCATGATGGCGACCGTCGCGACCGCCGACGAGCTGGCCGCGCCGTCCTACACGCGTACGCACAGCGGCCGGGTCGACCGAGCGCAGGCCGAGTCGTATCTGGTCACCGTGCCCGAGGACGCCGGTGTGCTGCAGGTGAAGCTGGACGGCGTCGACGCCGGCGACCGGGTGCGGTTCACCGCGCAGCACCCGTACGGCGTGCCCGCCGAGCAGGGCTGCTACACGAACCTCGACGAGGGCTGCAACCCGCACGTGCGCAGCTTCCGCGACCCCGCGCCCGGCGTCTGGGAGATCACCGTCGAGGCGTCGCGGACCTCGCCGTCCGAGCGCAACGACTACCGGCTCACCGTGCAGGCCTTCGGCGCCACCGCGGCCGGCGAGGCCCGGCTCGGCACGCTCGAACTGCACCAGCCGGTCCCGGTCGAGTGGCAGGTGACCAACCACCTCGGCGCGGTCAGCCTGGGCGCCTCGACCTCACCGCTGAGCAGCCGCTTCGCGGAGCGGGCCACCGTCGCCCACCACGAGCAGAAGCTGTTCACCGTGGTCGTGCCCTACGGCGCGGGCCGCTTCTCCGCCCGCATCGGCAACCCCGCCGACCCGGCCGCCGACCTCGACCTGATCGTCGCCGTGGGCGGGGTCGTCATCGGGCAGAGCGCCGACGGCGACTCCGACGAGTCGGTCGTCATCGACAACCCGCCGCCCGGCTACTACGCGGTCTGGGTCGACGGCTACTCCGTCCCGTCCGGCAGCACCGCGTTCGACTACAGCGACGAGCTGGCCAGCTCCTCGCTGGGCACGGTGGCCACCACCTTCACCGCGCCGCTGGCGCTGGCCCGCGGCGCGACCAAGCCCGTCACCGCGCAGGTCACCGCCGCCGGCAACGCCCCGGAGGGCCGCACCCTCTACGGCGGTCTCGACCTGGTCAACACCGACGGCGCCACGGTGGGCCGGGCCGGGGTGACCATCGAGGGGGTACGCGCCCCGTCGGTGCGCGTCGACACCATGTTCGGCCCGATGGCGGTGTACGCCGCGCAGGACGGCGTGGCGGTCGGCTCCGCGCAGATCAACGCGACGGTCACCCCGGCCCGCTGGACGCCCGAGGGCGGGCTCGTGGGCTACACCGGCCACACGGGATCGATCTTCGACGTCAACCGGCACGGCGTGGCCGTCGGGCAGTCGGAGCACATCGAGACGCCGACCCTGCCGGGCGTCTTCCACCCCGACGGCACCATCACCGAGCTGCCCATCCCCGAGTGGATCCCCGACGCCGACTACGGGCGCGCGTTCGCGCTCAACGACGCGGGCGCCATCGTGGGCAACATCTCGGCGTACCGCGAGGACGCGGCGTACCGCTGGCACAACGAGCCCTACCTGTGGACCGAGCAGGGCGGCTACGTCCGGCTGCCGCAGCTGTCCGCCGATCCCGAGTCGACCGAGCCCATCGCGATCAACAACAACGGGCTCATCGTCGGCGGAGCCGGCGACGGCACCGGCCTGGCCGTGGCCGTCCGGTGGGACGCCGCCACCGGGCAGATCCAACGCATCGGGTCGGTCGTGGACGGTGAGCCGAGCGTGCTGCTCGACGTCAACGACGCGGGCACGGCGGTCGGCGAGAGCGGCTCGCGGGCCGCGATCTGGACCGCCGACGGCGGCATCCGGCGGCTGCCCGACTTCGGGTTCCACTCGAAGGCGGTCGGCATCAACGCCTCCGGATGGGTCATCGGCGAGGCCGACATCATGCCGTACGACACGCACGTCGTCGCCTGGGACCCGCAGGGCCGCCTGTGGGACCTGACCGCCATGGCCGGGTCCGACAAGTTCTACCTGGCCGAGGCGGCCGACGTCACCGACGACGGCGGCTTCATCGCCTACGGCTACCCCATGGACGGCACGGAGAACGCCACCCACGCCATCGTCCGCTTCTGACCGACCGCCGCCCTTCCAGGCGCAACTCCAAAAGACCTGCGGCCTCCGACACCCTCGGAGGCCGCAGGTCTTGAAAACCCCAGCAGCAGTCGTTCAGCCGATGGCGTCAAAACTGCCAATGCACTGGGCTGTAAAGCCGTGGACTTCGCACGGTCGGCGGATCCAGAACCACCCACGGCATGCTCTTCTGGGAACATGGCCTGCCCGAACTGTGGCACGAAGAACCGGACGATGATTCATCCGAACTTCTACTACTGCGTACACGTGATCCTTGTTCAGGAACCACGACCTGGCCCCTTTGGACATGTTGCGCTGGTCACGGTTCCGATCAGCTGCTCCGTGATCTATCAAGACCGATCGGACGGTCAGCCGCTACAGACCTGCACCTGCTGTGATCTCGTCGCCGAGACGGTCTGTACGGCTTGCAGGCTTCCCTACTGCAGACGTCATATGGATCTGCACAATGGCTGGCGCTGTGCTGCCTGTATCCAGGCGGAAGCCACGCTGGCGGAGCAGAAAGCATATGAGGCACACGAGGCCGCATTGTCAAGAATAAGCCAGATCGCGGATCCGATTGAGCGCTTGTTGACCTTCTTCGGCTACGTCAAAGGAGCGGCGATCTACGGTCTTGGCCTCAGAACCAGATCTGGCAGCACTGGCGTAACTGAGGACGCCGTGCCAAGCAAGGTCGAACGGGTCACGGCGGATTATCGAAAGATCTGCGCGAACCAGGCCAGCCCAAGGGATGAAGTCCGGGCTGCCGGTCACACCTGGGACTCCGCCGCGGTCGTCCGGTGGTTCTGTGAGCGAGCGCGCCTTCGCGGCCTCGAACCGCCGGTCGGCCTCACGGTGATGCGACCGAAGCGCGGGTTTCTCACCGGGCGCTACCTTGAGCCCGTGGCGCGATCCCGATGCTGGAGATTCGCCGATGGTGGCACCTTTGGGACGCCCGGCGGACCGGGTCGTGGTAGGCACTTCGAGGTCTACGTCACCGATCGCGCTGCCCTGGTGGGGATTGTCGAGTACGGCCCCTGGCTCGACGACCGGAATCCGCCCGTCGAGCGGTACTGCACAGAGGTCTTCGACCGCGGCCCTGATGACGAACCATTGCGGCTGAACAGCAGGGCGTTAGCCGAGATGGCACGGATTTTGAACCTCACCGGCGAGTAGCCCGTCTGATCGGGCGTACCACGCAAAGCAAGGGTCCCCGCTGCTCAGACGTCCAGCTCGGCGAGCGCGATCGGCAGCGCCTCGGTGAGCTTCTCCATGTCCGGCAGGGCGGCTCCGTCGGCGTAGAAGCCGATGTGGACGGCGTCGCGGTAGCGGGACATGCCGATCGCGAGCGCGTGCCCGCTGGCCAGCGGCGCGATCGGGTAGAGCTCCTCCATCCGCGCGCCGCCCAGGTGCAGCGGCAGCGGCGGCAGCGGCACGCTGGTCACCACGATGTCGAACAGCAGCGGCGCGGCGTACGCGGCCAGCGGCGCGGCGAACCGGTGCATCGCGGGCGGCAGCAGCCCGGCGAGCACGGGCAGCGCCCCGGCGCCGCGGCGCGGACCGGCCGCCTTGTTGGCGTCCATCGCCTCGTGGATCAGCGCCAGCCGCCGGACCGGGTCCGGCTCGCCCAGCGGCAGATCGCACAGGTATGCCGAGAGCTGGTTGCCGTCGTCGCTGCCGTTGGAGCGCGGGCGCTGGCTGGCCGGGATCAGCGCGCGCAGCACGTCCAGCGGCTGCCCGTGCGCGGTGAGCCAGTGCCGCATCGCACCCGCGACGACGGCCAGCAGCAGGTCGTTGAGGGTGCCGCCGCGCTTGCGGCGGATGCGCATGAGCTCGCGCAGGTCCAGGCCGGCGAACGCCGCCCGCCGGGTGCCCGACGGGGCGGTCAGCAGCGGCGACGGCTGCGGGGCGCGCATCCGGCCGAGCACCGCCGAGGCGATGTCGAGCGCGGTGCCCGCCCGGTCGAGCACGTCGCCGACCAGGTGGTCGGGCCGGCTGAGCAGCCCGGCGCCCTGGCGGGCCAGCGACACGAGCGAGGGGTGCGAGGCGGCCTGAGCGGGCTCCGCGACCCGCGCAGCCGGCTCCGGGGCGGCCTTCTCGCCGCCGTCGAGCAGGCCCAGCCCGAGGCCGATCGCGCCCTGCCCGTCGCACATGGCGTGGTGCATCTTGGCGACCAGCGCGAAGCGACCGCCTTCGAGGCCGCTGACCAGGTGCAGCTGCCACAGTGGGCGGTTGCGGTCCAGCGGCTCGGTCATCACCTCGGAGACGAGTGCGGCCAGGTCGTCACGGCCGCCCGCCTCCAGCCGGTGGTGCAGGATGTGGTTGCGCGGGTTGAAGACCGGGTCCTCGACCCAGGCCGCACCGCCGGGCGGCAGCACGGTCGTGCTGACCTTGCACCGCATCCGCGGCACCCGGCGGGCGCGCTGCGCGAGCAGCTTGACGAGTGCCTCCGGCCGCACCTGCTGGGCCGGGTGGAAGACGGCAACCGCGCCCAGGTGCATGGGCGAGTTGGCGTTCTCCATGCACAGGAACGACATGTCCAGAGCGCTGAGCCGCCCGTCCTCCATGGCCATCCTCGCGTCGTCGTGGGACGTGGCCGTGCCGCGCCGCGCGGCGGCGGTGCCGCGCGGGGCCGACCTTTGACCTTGATACAACGTCTGAGACCACGTTAAGGCTGCGGTTTGTCCGGGCGGTTACAGGGATGTATTAAGGTGTCGCCGGACACCCCCGCCGTCCATCACTGCAGGTGGATTGCTAGTAGTGCTTTGTTAGGTCGGCGTGTCGTAGGGGTCTCTGCGGGCTGGCGTAGTGTCATGTCGCGGTGACCCCTCACGAGCTTTCGGTTGTGC
>NZ_JBFAOU010000229.1:0-10821 GCF_040675365.1 Catellatospora sp. NPDC049609
TCCGGGTCGGCGGCCAGCGCCTCCCACGAGCCGTGGCTGCGGGCCACCCCGTGCTCGGCGGCGAAGGCCTCGGCGGACGACGCCGTCCGCGAACCCACCGCCACCAGTTCCGCGTCCGGCACGAGCGCCAGCTCGCGCGCGAAGCGTGCGGCGATCCCGCCCGTGGCGAGAACGCCCCAACGAATCTGATCAGTCACGGAGCTGAAGCTACACCGGTTAAGCAGCAGCCCGGGCTCCGCATGTCACAGCTCAGCCGCCGACCCGGATCAGGCGCGCGCTCAGGTGCGGCGTCAGGCCCTCGCCGACCGCGGCCATGTCCTGGGCGTACAGCAGCGCGCCCTCGACGATGCCGTAGAGCCGGTGCCCGGCGGTGACCTCCTTGGCGGTGGAGGTGCGCGCGACGAAGTCGGTGACCATCTCGACGCGCGGCGGGTTCGCCTCGACCTTGCCGAGGTAGAGCTCCATGATGCCGGTCGGCGTGGTCATGATCGCCTCGACCTCGTCGGAGTCCTTGCCCGCGGGCCGCCACCAGCCGGACTCGCGGCCGCCCGGCCGGGCCGGCTTGGACTCCGCGTCGAGGATCCACGCCCGGGCCTCGTAGTGCAGGAACGGCCGGCCGTCGTGGCTGATCCGGATCTCCTGCGCGTAGTCGAAGTCCTCGATCGTCGGGTAACCGCCCCGGCCCCGGCCCCGCCACAGCCCGATGAACGGCAGCAGGTCCAGCAGGTCGGGGTGCAGGTCCGGGCCCTGCCGCAGGTCGTGGGTCTCCTCGTACGGGTACGGGTCGACCGGCGGCGCGTTCAGCCACGGCGGCGGCTGCAGCGGGTTCTCTTCTGTACTCACCGTTTCAACCCTCTTCGTCAGGCGGCTGCCCGGGGCGACGGCTCACCAGCGTCCCCGGGAGATCTTCACGGCCAGGTAGGCCAAGCCCCCGGCGAGCGCGCCGAAGCCCGCGACCAGCAGGCTGACGAACCCGATCTCGGTGACCACGGGTAGATCCTATGAGTACGCCTCAGGCGCCGCGCGTAGGCTGTCGGACGTGGCACGTAAACTCATCGTGAAGATCACCGCCGGAGCCGACGCGCCGGAGCGCTGCGCGCAGGCCTTCACGGTCGCGGCCACCGCCGTCGCCGCGGGCGCCGAGGTGTCGCTGTGGCTGACCGGCGAGTCGAGCTGGTTCGCCCTGCCGGGCCGGGCCGCCGAGTTCGAGCTGCCGCACTCCGCACCCCTGCCCGACCTGCTGGCCGCTGTCCTCGCCGGCGGCACGGTCACCCTGTGCACCCAGTGCGCCGCCCGCCGCGGCATCACCCCCCACGACGTCATCGACGGCGTACGCATCGCCGGCGCCGCCGTCTTCGTCGAGGAGACCCTCACCGACGACGCCCAGGCCCTCGTCTACTAGCGAGGGAAAGGAAGGGCACCTTCTTAACGCCATGGGTGGAGGAAGGGCACCTTTTTAACGCGGTCCACCTCAGGGGACGCGGCAGCCGGTGATGAACTCGACGGTCACCGTGCCCTCGCCGGCCACCTCGCCGCGCACCGCCACGTAGTTTCCGGCGTCCCAGTAGAACGCCTCCTTGGGGCCGTCGGCGGGCCGGGCGAGCGCGTCCGGCAGCCCGGCGGCCAGCTCCTGGACCGTGCCCGGCTCGGCCCCGACCGGGCCGCTGAGCGTGAGCGTACGCACCGCGGAGACGCCGTCGCGGGCCGCGCTGAGGCGGCAGTCGCGCTCGGCGTACCCGCCGTCCTGGACCGTCCAGCCGGCCGGGACGCGGGCGGTGACCCGGCCCATCGCCTGGTCGACGGTCGCCTTGGCCGAAGCCATGGTGGTCTGGTCGCGCAGTGACGGCGGATCGTTGCGGGCCGACCAGATGCCCAGCACGACCAGCAGCAGCGCCCAGGCCACCACGAGCGCCGTCCACAGCTTGCGGCGGCTGGGCGGCGTCTGCGGCTCCGGCTGCGGAGCCGTCTCGGAGGCGGGCGCGTCGATCGTCACGCGCTTCATGGTGTCACGCCCGCGCCGCCCGCCCTCATCGGATCAGGCGGCGGCACGGCGGCCGACGCACGTCGGCCGCAGCGGCGCGCGACCGTGGACCGTGGCGGCGGACGGCGGATCCGCGCCCGGACGGAGGATGATCGCTTTCTTTGGTCAGGATCTGCGGCCCAAGCACGTCATGTGACCGCAGACCGCAATCTCCCACCCCGCTCCGGACCCGCACCCGTCCACCTGACCGCAGAACGTGAAGAAGGGCACCTTCTACAACGCATAGCGTTAAGAAGGTGCCCTTCCTTTCCGGAGGATCAGGCGACGGCGAGGGCGACCTGGTTGACGCCGCGGTCGGCGGTGACGGTGGCGTCACCGTTGCCGAAGCGGGACAGGGCGCGCAGCTGCCAGGTGCCCGGCGCGGCGAAGAAGCGGAACTGGCCCGCCGGCGAGGTCACGACCTCGGCGGTGAACTCGCCGGTGCGGTCGAGCAGCCGGACGTACGCCCCGGCGACCGGGTCGCCACCGGCGGCCTGCACGATGCCGGTGATCACGGTCTCCTTCTCCAGGTCGACGCTGAGCGGCAGCGGGGCGGCCTGGTCGGGCGCGGCGCAACCGGCCGCGACAGTCGAAGCGGTCTGTGCGGTCATGGTGATCACGCCTTCCCGGGCTCGTCGCCCAGAGCCACCGGCACGCCGACGAGCGAGCCGTACTCGGTCCAGGATCCGTCGTAGTTCTTCACGTTCTGCTTGCCGAGGATCTCCTGCAGCACGAACCAGGTGTGCGAGGAGCGCTCGCCGATGCGGCAGTACGCGATGGTGTCCTTGCTGTCGTCGATGCCGGCCTCGGCGTAGAGCGCGGTCAGCTCGGCGTCGGACTTGAAGGTGCCGTCCTCGTTCGCGGCCTTGGACCACGGCACGCTGAGCGCGGTCGGGATGTGGCCGGCCCGCTGCGCCTGCTCCTGCGGCAGGTGGGCGGGGGCCAGCAGGCGGCCGGCGTACTCGTCGGGCGAGCGGACGTCGACCAGGTTCTGCACGCCGATCGCCTTGACGACGTCGTCGCGGAACGCGCGGATGGTCAGGTCCTGGTCCTTGGCGACGTACTGCGTCGCGGGGCGGGACACCGCGTCCTTGGACAGCGGGCGGGCGTCGAGCTCCCACTTCTTGCGGCCGCCGTCGAGCAGCTTGACGTCGCCGTGGCCGTAGAGCTTGAAGTACCAGTAGGCGTACGCGGCGAACCAGTTGTTGTTGCCGCCGTAGAGCACGACGGTGTCGTCGTTGCCGATGCCGCGCGAGGACAGGAGCGCCTCGAACTGCTCCTTGTTCACGAAGTCACGGCGCACCGGGTCCTGCAGGTCCTGGCGCCAGTCCAGCTTTACCGCACCGGCGATGTGGCCGCCGTCGTACGCGGTGGTGTCCTCGTCGACCTCGACGAACACCACGCCGGGTGCGCCGATGTTCTTCTCGGCCCAGTCGGCTGAGACGAGGGCGGATTCGCGACTCATGGAAGGTCTCCCTTGGGATATGGCTGGGTCGAAAACGTCTTGGCTGGTGACGCCACCGGGAGCACGAGCGGGAAAAGAAAAACGCCGCCGCGTACGGTTCCACAGGGGGTTTCACCGGGTACATGGCGACGGCGGCAGCTGACTGGCGGGGATGGCCTGCTCAGCGGTGAGCGGCTGGATGCGAGTCAGTGTTTCGGCTGCTAGACGATCACTTGCGCGATCGGGTGCGCGTTACTATGCCGCCGTCAGAAGACGGGGCAACACAGGCACGTGGCCACGCGGCACAGGTCGACCGCGCGCCGCTTGGTAAGCAGCGGACTCATAGTCTGTGACCCTACCAGCAGCGTCCTCATTTCGGGAATGTGTCGTCCACCATCCGGGATCGTCTACCCGGATGGTGGTCCGCTTCCCGGCTGGTCAGGCCAGTTCCACATCGGTGGCGGCGAAAGCCACCAGGATGCCGGTCGGCTCGGTCGTGACGTCTTGCAGCTCCATCTCGAAGGGCAGCTTCGGCGGGCTGAGCGTCACCGCGAGCCGGTCCCGGTACGCATCGATGATCGACTGCCGGATGGCGCCGGCGACGCCGCGCAGCTCGGTGACGCGCAGCCGTACCTTGCCGTCGACGATGGTCACCTCGGCCTTGCCGCTGACCGCGCCGATCAGCGGCAGCTTGCCGCTGACCTCGACGACGTTCTCGCCCGCCGAGCGGAGGGTGACCCCGGACAGGCCGCTGGCCTCGACCAGGCTGGCGTAGGACACCGTCGCGACGCCGTCGACCCTGGCCGCGACCGGCCGCGCGGTGCCGTCCATGAGCTGCGACAGGGGCGCCTCGACGTCGTACGCCGAGACGGTGAGCAGTGGCAGGGGCAGCTGACCGCCCTTCAGATCGCGCATGGTCAGCTCGATCTCGTCGTAGCGCCCCGCGGCGACCTGGGTAAGGAACGGGATGCCCTGCACCTTCACCTCGGGCGGCGTGGAGGTGATGCCCTGGCTCTGCAGGCGCGTGGCGACCCGGTCGCCGATCTCCCGCTCGGCGTAGTGCACGCCGACGCGGTCCGCGACGGCCAGCAGGATCCCCAGCACGACCAGCAGCGCGATGGTGATGCTGAGGAACTTTTTCATGCGGGCACCAGGAAGGCCACGCTGATCACGTAGGCGACCGGTGCGGCCAGCGCGAAGCCCGCCAGCGGACCCTGCATGTGCCGGGCCAGCCACATGGTCGGCGCCTCGCCGTCCACCTCCCGGCCGGCCTCGGCGAAGCCGATGGTGAGGTCGGCGAGCACCGCGGCGCCCGCGGCGGCCATGCCGACCAGGGCGGCCTCGTGCGGGGTGAACGCCACCAGGTAGCGGCCGATCACGGCGGCGGCGGCGGTGCCGAGCATGGCGCCCAGCACGATGCCCGCCGAGCCGCGCGGCACCTGGTCGGCGAGCCGCGGGTACGGCGCGACGACGTCGGTGAGGCGGGCGACGCCGAGAGCGATCCCGCTGGCGATGAGGCATACCACAATGGCTTGGGTGCCCACCGGGATGCGTGTCAAAACAATCAATGTCGCGAAGGAGACCACGCCCAGGACGATCACGACGGTCGAGGCGAGCGACTCGGAGACCTGGACCCGCCCCTCGGGCCGGATCATCTGGCCGACCACGCCCAGGACCAGGCCGCCCGCGGCGATCGCGCCGAGCGGCGCCACCGTCGCCACGTCCGGCAGGATGGCCGCGGCGTCGGCGGCGAGCGCGGCGACCACGCCCACGCCCGCGACGATCTTCTCCGCGGGCGGGCGGATCGCCATGGTGGTGGCGAAGACGTAGAGCAGCTGGGCGCCGAAGATCACCGCGGCGTAGGGCAGGCGGCCGGCGCCCACGCCCGCGGTCTGCGCGCCCATCACCAGGCCGACGCCGAGCAGCAGCGCGAAGCCCGCGACGGCCAGCGACAGCAGCCGGCGGACGGGCACGATCGCCGGCTCCAGGCCGTCGTCGTCGAGCTCGGGGTCGTCGTCGGGTTCGGCGGCGCGGCCGCGCCGGCCGCGCTCCTTCACCTGGACCGCCTCCTCCCGGCGGGAGCGGGGGCCGGGCTCGGCCGCACCGCGCGCGTCGCCGCCGCGGGCGGCGGGCACGGGAACGGGCGCAGGGCCACGACCGGCCGGGCCAGGGCCGGGCCGGTGCGGCCCGTCGAACTGGGGGCCGGGTGACCTGCGATTGCGGACGCTGTCGTCGGGAGGGGAACCGAGCACGCAACGATCGTGCCACCTCACCCCCCATGAGCGCACCCTCACGGTCGGCCGAATGGGCGAGCCGGGCGGACGGGTCCGTGCTGGCGCCGGGTCCGCCACGACCCGGGACGGCCGCCGGCCCGCCAGCGGTGATCGCAACGCGCGCGAAAACTGCTCGAAACATTGTCCAGCGCGCAGCTGTGATGAGTGACAAACAGGTGAGGTGCTGGTATTTCTATTGTTCTCGACTATGCTTCAGCTTTACCCGCCCGTCAGCGACGCCGGGACCGACGTGAGGCCAGCCACGCCCCCATGTGCTGCTCGCGCGGCCTTGCCGCGAGGACGGAGGCGATTTCGTGGAAATCCTGCTCCTGGTGACCGCACGTGCCGGTGAACCATCGGCCGTGCTGCCCGCGCTCGACCTGCTCCCCCACACCGTCCGCACCGCGCCCCGCGACGTGCGCACGCTCGTGTCGGCCCCCAGCCCCGACGCCGTGCTCGTCGACGCTCGCTCCGAGCTGTCCGAGGCCCGGGCCACCTGCCGGATGCTGCACGCCACCGGCATCGGCGTGCCGCTGATCGCGGTCGTCACCGAGGCCGGCCTGGTCGCCATCAACGCCGACTGGGGTGTGGACGACGTCATCCTGGCCGGGGCGGGCCCGGCCGAGGTCGAGGCCCGGCTGCGGCTGGCCGTGGGCCGGCTGACCTCCGCGACCGCCGCGGCGGGCGGGCTGATCCGCGGCGGCGAGCTCACCATCGACCCCGACACCTACGCCGCGAAGCTCAAGGGACGCCCGCTCGACCTCACCTACAAGGAGTTCGAGCTGCTGAAGTTCCTGGCGCAGCACCCGGGCCGCGTGTTCACCCGCGACCAGCTGCTGCGCGAGGTGTGGGGCTACGACTACTTCGGCGGCACCCGCACGGTCGACGTGCACGTGCGGCGCCTGCGCGCCAAGCTCGGCTCCGAGTACGAGGCGATGATCGGCACCGTGCGCCAGGTCGGCTACAAGTTCGTGGTGCCGTCCTCGCGCCAGCAGCTCGCCGACCGCGACCCGCTGGCCGAAGCCGCCGAGCTGCTCGCCGATCTGCCCTCGATCTGATCCGCCCGGCCTCTTCCCGGCTCGTGCCCGCGACTCACCGCCGCGGGCACGAGCCGTCTTCGTGAACGGCGTGGCTTCTCGGCGGACGCGGTCTGCTCAGGAGCGGTCGCGGTCGTGCCGCCGCCGGTGCCGCCGCCGCACGAAACGCCGCGGGCACGAGCCCGCGTCGGTGACGCGCGCCGCTCGACGCGAAAGGTTTTAATCACCGCGGGCTACGCTGACGCCATGATCGGGTATGCCGAGCGGCGCGACCGGCTGACGCCGGACGAGGTCGCCGCCGTCGCCGAGCTGGCGCGCGCGGCGGGGGACACCGACGGGGCGTACCCCCTCTCCGAGCACACGATGCTGCACCTGCGCCACGGCGGCGACGCCCCCGCGGTGCACCTGGTCGTGCGTACGCCCGACGGCGAGCTGGCCGGATACGCCCACGTCGACACCACCGACGCGGTGGACGGCCCGTCCGCCGAGCTGGTGGTGCACCCGCTGCGCCGCCGGCACGGGCTGGGCCGCGTGCTGGTCACGGCGGCGATCGAGGCGGCCGGTGAGGCCGACCCGGCGGGGCGGCTGCGGCTGTGGGCGCACGGCGACCACCCGTCGGCCAGCGCGCTGGCGCTGTCGCTGGGGTTCCGCCGGGCCCGGGTGCTGTGGCAGATGCGCCGCTCGCTGTTCGCCGAGGTGCCCCAGCCCGAGCTGCCCGACGGGGTGCTGCTGCGGCCGTTCCGGCCGGGTGTGGACGACGAGCCCTGGCTGGCCCTGAACGCGCGGGCCTTCGCCGAGCATCCCGAGCAGGGCCGGTGGACGCTGCGCGACCTGCGGGTGCGGATGGCCGAGCCGTGGTTCGACCCGGCGGGCTTCCTGCTGGCCGAGCGCGGCGGTGAGCTGGCCGGGTTCCACTGGACCAAGGTGCACGGTGAGCTGCGCCGCGACGCCGAGGCGGGCGGCCGGACCCACCACCACGACCCGATCGGCGAGGTGTACGTGCTCGGCGTGGACCCGTCCGCGCACGGCACCGGGCTGGGCCGGGCGCTGACCGCGGCCGGGCTGCGGCACCTGCGGGCTCGCGGCCTCGACCAGGTGATGCTGTACGTCGACGAGTCCAACAGTGCGGCCACCGCGCTCTACCAGCGGCTCGGGTTCGCCCGCTGGTCCACCGACGTGCTGTTCCAGCGGAGCTGACCGACCCCTTCCGCAGCCTTATGACATCCATCACCATCTAGGCATGGCTTCCGCCGCGCCGCCGCCCGTGCCCGCCGACTTCGCGGAGTACGTCGCGCGCCGGCTGCGTCCCCTGGAGCACGCCGCCCGGCAGCTGCACGGCGACGGCGCGCCGGCCGAGGCGCTGGCGCGGGAGCTGCTGAGCCTGGTCGCCCTGCGCTGGACCCGGCTGCGGAGCAGCGACGAGGAGCACCACGCCGACCCCGGTGCGGCCGCCGACCGGTACCTGCGCCGGCTGTTCGACCGCGAGGCGCGCGACGCCGCGCCGTACCAGCGGGTCCGGCTCGAACTGGACCGGACCCCGCCGCCGCGGCGGCCCGGCCGGGCGGTGGACGTCGCGGCGGAGGCTGCCGCGCTGTGGGCGCGCGGGCGCGGCGTGCTGCGCCGCCGCCTGCTGGTGGCGGGCGGGGTGGTCGCCGCCGCGCTGGCCGCGACGGGCGCGCGCGGCCTGTCCGCCGCGCCCGCGCCGGTCCCGTCCCGCTCCCCGTTCCCCGCCCTGCCCAGCGCCGTGGTGGACATGCCCTGGGTGGACGTGCTGGCGGCGGCGGGGGAGCAGCAGCGGCTGCCGTGGGCGCTGGTCGACCAGCTGCCGCGGGAGCTGTCGCCGGGCGCGGTCGCGCAGCTGCCCGCGCTGAGCGCCCGGCCCGCGCCGCACGCGCTGGCCCTGCTGACGTCCGGCGGGGCGGGGCACGTGCTGGCGCTCGGGCGCGACGGCGCCTGGCGCCGGGTGGACGCGGCGCCGGAGCAGGCCGGCAGGCACCTCGACGAGGGGGCGCTGTCGCCGGACGGGGCGTACGCCGCGTTCCCGCTGACCGACGGTTGGCGGGTGGTCGAGATGGCGACCGGCCGTGCCCGCAACCACCTGCTGCGGGCGCCCGTCGTGGTCTGGCTCGGCCCCGGTCACCTGCTGTTCGGCGAGGACGCGCTGCTGGAGGTGGCCACGGGCCGGCTGCTCGGGGCGCCGCTGGGCTCCCGTGACGCGGTCGCGGTCCGCCGGGCAGCGGCCGGGGCCGCGGCGGACACCATGCTGGAGCTGCTGTCGGTGGGGGAGCCGATCACCGCCCCGGCCCGGGTGCGGCGCTGGGAGCACCACGCCACGCAGTGGGTGGCGGCCACGCTCGCGGTCGGCGGTGAGGCCTCCGGGCACCTGGGGCCGTTCCGGGGCGCCGGGTTCACGGTCGCGGGCACGGGTGGCCTGGTCGCCCGGGTGTGCGAGCCGCAGGCGCTGCCGGCGGGCCTCGGCCGGCCCGCGGACGCCGCCGTGGCGGTGCTGCAGCCGGGCACCGGGGAGGTGCGGCGGCTGCTGGCGGTCGACGAGGAGACGGCCGGGGAGGTGCGCCTGCTGGGCTGGCTCGACCTGCGCCGGGTGCTGCTCTACTGCGCCGGCGGGCAGGGGGTGGCGCCCCGCCAGGGGCGCCGGGTGCTGGCCTGGGACGTGCGCGACGGGCGGGTCGGCCTGGTCGCCACCGCGCCCGGCCCGGGGCGGCTGTCCCTGGCGGACCTCGCCGGCGCCGTGTGACCGCGTTCACTTTCCGGCCACACCCTGCTGCGCCTTCCGTCACCGGTCTTGTTTTGCCTGTTCACCCCACGTTCATCTGACACGGGAGAGCCGTCTACCTGGGGCGTGCAATGTCGGGGTCAGGCCGGTGACGGCCGCAACTCCCTGACTAGGAAGGCACCCCTGAAGTGAACCGTAACGTGCTCTCTCGGCGCGTGCTTGCAGGTGTCGCGATCGCTGCGCTTGCTCTTGCCGGTTGCTCCTCGAAGGGCGGCGACACCGACCCGTCCGCCAGCGCCGGCACCGGCCTGGCCGCTCTCTCCGGTGAGCTGAAGGCCTCCGGCGCCAGCTTCCCGAACACGTACTACCAGGAGGCGATCCTCGCCCTGAAGGACGAGGCGCCGAACTTCAAGGTCACCTACAACTCGGTGGGCTCCGGCACCGGCAAGAAGGAGTTCGGCTCCGGCCTGACCGACTTCGCCGGCTCCGACAGCACCGTCAAGGACACCGACGGCGTGCCGGCCGACACCTTCCTCTACGTGCCGACCGTGGCCGCGCCGATCACCGTGTCGTACAACCTCAAGGGCGTCGACAACCTGCAGCTGAGCGCGGACACCCTGGCCAAGATCTTCCAGCGGGACATCAAGGTCTGGAACGCGCCGGAGATCGCCAACGACAACCCGGGCGTGACCCTGCCCGCCACCAACATCTCGGTGGCGCACCGCTCGGACGGCTCGGGCACCACCAACAACTTCACCAAGTACCTGGCCGCCGCGGCGCCCACCGCGTGGAAGCTCGGCAGCGGCGACACCGTGGCGTGGCCGGCCGACACCCAGGGCGGTGCCAAGAACACCGGTGTCGCGCAGCTGATCCAGGCCGCCGACGGCGGCATCGGCTACGTCGACCTGGCCGACGCGACCGACATCAAGCTGACCTTCGCCGCGATCAAGAACAAGGACGGCAAGTTCGTCAAGCCGACCCTGGAGGCCGCCACCGCGGCGCTCGCCGGTGCGGAGGTCAAGGACGACCTGACCTTCAACCCGCTCAACGCGGCCGGTGCCGACAGCTACCCGATCACCGCGCCGACCTACCTGCTGGTGAAGAAGACCTACACCGACGCCAAGCAGAAGGAGCTGGTCAAGGCGTTTGTGACCTACCTGCTGAAGGACACGAAGGACCTGGCCAACGAGCTGCACTACGCGACCCTGCCGGCCGAGCTGCAGACCAAGGCGCTCGCCCAGCTGGACAAGATCAGCTGAAAGCCGATCTGACCTGACCGGTGCGGCGGCTGCTGGGTGAGGTCGACGGCCTGC
>NZ_JBFAOU010000230.1:0-10814 GCF_040675365.1 Catellatospora sp. NPDC049609
TTTAATGATCCGGCCACCACCGAGATCTACACCGCACCTGTAACACTCTTTCCCACCCCGACGCTCTTCCGATCTGTCCTGGTGGCGGAACCGCGGCCGCAAATCGTATAGGGCGCCCTCCAGGCGGGAGGGCGCCCTTTCCGCGTACCCGGTCAGTAGTGGTAGTTGCTGGACATGCTGCCGCCGATGGCCAGCGCGGCGCACCAGGCCAGCGCGCCCAGCACGCTGATCGCGGTGAAGGCGATGCCCAGCCAGAAGCCGACCTTGCCCAGCGTCTGGTCCTGGCCGCGCTCGCGCGCCTCCTTCATGGACAGCCAGCCGAACAGGATGCCCAGCGGACCGCAGCAGGCGACCGCGGTGACGATGCCGATGATGCCGTAGAGCTGCACGTTGTCGCGCCCGCCCGGACCCGGCGTCTTCGCCGGCTCGTACGGCGACCCGGGTGGTGGCGGCGGTGGCGGCGGCCCGAGCGGCGGTGGCGACGGCGGTGGTGTCACCGGCGGCGGTGTCGTCGAGCCCGGCGTCGAAGCCGGCGGCTCGTACGGCGGCAGTGGCTCGTTCGTCATGGCGCCCCCAGCCCGTCAGTTCATCTTCCACTGGCCGCTGAGGTACTTCGGCCACACGAAGATGTCCCGGAGGATCGCCAGCACACCGAGCGCGATCGCGATGTAGCCGAGCACCGGCGACTTGCCGAACTGCTTGGCCTCGCGGACCGACAGCCAGCCGAAGACGATGCCGAGCACGCCGCAGCAGCACAGCGCCGTGACGATGCCGATCACGCCCCACAGCGTCACCTTGTCGCCCCCCGCCCGGGGAGCTCCCGCCGGCGGCATCCCCGGCGGCGGCGGTGGTGGCACCGGCGGCGGTGGTGGCGGCGGCGGGTTGGCCGGCGGCGGTGGTGTGTATGTCACGACACCCTCCCTCGAAGTACGACCTTGCACGCAGCGTAACCCTCCTAATGCACATACCGGGTCGAAATGGCCACGGGGTAGGGTTCGTAGTCAACTCCGCTCGTTTGTGGTTAGGTACCCCTGATGACGGAGCATGGTGAGTCCCTCGACACGCCGCCTGAGCAGCGGCGCGCGGAGTCCGGCGAGCGCGGGACCGCGCACCCGGGCCCGGCGTCCGAGGACGACGGCGCGGTGGGGGAGCAACCGGCAGCGTCCGACCGCGGGTTCCCCGACGGCGACGGCGCCGACGCGGAGGGCGCCCGGATCGCGGTCCGCGAGACGGTCAAACTGGACCTGTCGCGGCCGGCGGGTCCGGACCACGCGCCCGACCACGACGTCGCCACCATGGACACGGTGCTCATCCCGCACGGCAGGCCGGGCGAGGACATCTCGACCATGGACACGGTGCTGCTGCCGCGCGGCCGTCCGGCGGGGCCGCCGCGCCCGCGCGGCGCGCCGCTGCCGGTCGCGGCACTGGTCAACACCGGCTGGGCGGCGCTGCAGCTGCTGGTGCCGCTGACCCTGCTGACCGTCGCGGTCCGCGCCGCCGAGGGTCCGGTCGAGTGGGCGCTGTCGCTGCGCTTCGTGCTGGCGGGCTGGCTGCTCGGCCACGGCGTGCCCATCACCGTGCCGCTCAACGGGCAGCTCGGCACCATGGAGCTCGCCCCGCTGGCGCTCACCGCGCTCGCGCTGTGGCGGGTGAACCGGGCCGGCGTGCACACCACCCGGGCCATGGGCGCGCAGGGCAGCGGCTCGTTCCGAGACGCGGCGCTGGCCGCGGCCGCCGTCGGCGTGGCGTACGGCTGCTTCGGCCTCGCCGCCGCGGCGCTGGCCCAGTCGCCCGGACTGCTGGTGACGCCGTGGCGGGCCGGGCTGAACTTCGCCGTGCTGGGCGCGGGCGCCGGGGCGCTCGGCTCGCTGCGCGCGGGCGGCGTGCTGCGCCGGCTGGCCCGCGCCACGCCCGTGCTGCTGCGCGACGGCGTGCGGGCCGGGGTGGTCGCGGCGCTGCTGGTGCTGGCGGTCGGCGCCGGTGCCGTGGGGCTGGCGGTGGCGATCAACGGCGGCGAGGCGGCCCGGGACATGGCCGGCTTCTCCACCGGCGTGCTCGGCCAGGCCGGGCTGACCCTGCTGAGCCTGGCGTACGGGCCCAACTTCGCGGTCTGGGCGGCGTCCTACCTGCTCGGTCCCGGCTTCGCCGCGGGCACGCTGCCGATGACGCAGCTGCCCGTCTTCGCCGGGGTGCCGGACGGCCCGCTGCGGGGCGTCGGCTGGATGCTCACGGTGCTCCCGCTGCTGGGCGGGTTGGCCGCGGCGGTGCTGATGGCGCGCCGTCGGCTGCGCCCGCGGCGCTCGCGGCGCGGGGACGTGGTCACGCCGCACCCGCGCTGGCTGCGGATGTGCGGCTCGGCGCTGGCCGCGGGGGTGGTGGCGGGGGTGCTGCTCGCCGCGGCGGCGTACGCCTCGGGCGGAGTGCTGCCGGTGACCGGCGCGGTGCGCACCGGGCCCGTCGTGTGGCAGGTGGCGGCGATGTCGGCGCTCGTGGTGACGCTGGGCGGCCTGCTGGGGGTGGCCGGGTTCTGGAGCTGGCGGGGGCTGCGCCGCCGGGTTTGACGGGCGGCCGGGGCCGCCCGTCAAGACGCCGTGCGATCGATCAGTAGGTGCTGCCGATGCCCGCGCCGAGCACGTTCAGCACGATGACGCAGATGCAGCAGAGCAGGTAGAGGCTCGGGCCGATGATCAGGGCGAGCTTCGACCACTTCTTGGACTCGGCCGCCGCGGCCTGGGCGCCCGCGTAGTCGCCCGCCTGCAGCAGCGGGTTGACCTTGTTGGCGTTGATGATGGCGGGGATGGCCAGCGGCCAGAAGAGGAAGATCGCGACGATCGACATCGTCATGTTGTTGTCGATCTGAGGCTGCTGCGAGCCATAGGTCATTGCGGACTCCAGGGGTGTAGGCGGCTCGGGAGAGCCGGGTCAAACGACCGGAGTCTAATGGCACGCTGTGACGGATGTGACTGGTGGGACAGCCGGGATCTGCTGTCCCACCAGCCGAACGCGGCGCGTCCCGGCCGGCCGTGGTCGGCGGGCCGGGACGGGCCGGGGCGATCGTCGCGCTCGGATCAGTTGAACTGCTGGTACTGGTCGTAGACGCGGTCCTGCCAGCCGGTGGCGATGCCGCAGATGGCGGCGATCATCGCGATGACACCGAGCGCGATGGCGACCCAGCCGAGCCAGGCCATCGAGGCCGCGCCCTTCTTGACCTTGTTGAGGTGCATCGCGCCGAGGATGACCGCGGGGATGCCCCCGATGAAGGGCGCGCCATTGAGCCACGGGCAGCAGCAGCAGCCGGTGCCGATGATGCCGCAGGCGAGCGCGATCCAGCCGAGGATGTTGTTCTGCCCGCCCGCCTTCTGGTAGACGGTGCCCTGGCCCGGTCCCAGCGGCGGGGTGGGCGGCCCGATCGGGGGCGGTGGCGGCGGCGGGGGAGGCAGCGGCGTGCCGCCGGTCCCGTAGACGGTCCCCGGCCCGCCGTCGCGGTACGGCTCCGACACCGGTGGCGGTGGCGGCGGCGGCGCGGGCACCGGTGGTGACGGCTCGTGGGACGGCTCCGGCCAGCCCGGCGGGGTGGACGCGCCGCTGCCGAGCGAGGGCGGCGGCGGCACGGGTGGCATCGGCGGCGGCGGGCCGGGCGGGCTCGGCGGCGGGGGCGGCGTCGGCGGTGGCGGCGTCGTCGGATCGCTCATGGTGGGCGGCGGCTGGTACGACGGCGGCGGCGGGCTGAACGGGTTGTCCACGCTGCCGGGCGGCTCGGGCCAGGGCATTCCGCCGGCGGAGCCGGCCGAGGGCGCCTCGTGTGCGGCGGGCGTCGTGGGCGGCTCGTACGTGGCGGGCGTCGCGGGGGGCTCGTAGGTTGCGGGCGGCGACGGCGGTTCGGGCGCGGACGCCGGCGTCACCGGCTCGGGCGCGTCCGGCGACAGTGGTTCGGGGCGCCAGGTGGTGCCCTCCGGGGGCGGGGGCACGGGCTCGCCGGGAGGCGGGGGCACGTCCGGCGAGGGCGGGGTGGGCGGCTGGTCCTCCCGGGACGGCACGGGCGGCGGCCAGCTGGGGGGCTCCTCCTCCGGCCGCTCCGGCGGGTTCGGCGGTTGCGTCACGTTCGGCTCCTCGCGTTCGGCAGGACGTGCGGGGCACCCGGCGCGAAGGCCGAGGTCGACACGTGCTGGAATGCAGTTCTTCGCCCAATATCTACTTTCTTTGCGTGTTTGTCGGGCAAAACGCCGTAAACGGCTGTCATACCCGGCGGGGGACGGGCCCGGCCTGCCCGATAGGGTGCAGAGGTGACCGCTCGCCTCGTCGTCCTGGTCTCCGGTTCCGGTACCAACCTTCAGGCCCTGCTCGACGCCTGCGCCGACCCCGCCTACGGAGCGGCCGTCGTCGCCGTCGGGGCCGACCGCGACGGCATCGCCGGCCTCGCCCGCGCGCAGGCCGCCGGGGTGCCCACCTTCGTCGCCCGCGTCCCCGACTTCGCCGACCGGCGGGCCTGGGACGAGGCGCTCACCGAGCTCACCGCGGAGCACAAGCCCGACCTGGTGATCGGTGCGGGCTTCCTCAAGCTGGTGGGCGAGGCGTTCCTGGACCGGTTCGGCGGACGCTACGTCAACACCCACAACGCGCTGCTGCCGGCGTTTCCCGGCATGCACGGGCCGCGCGACGCGCTGGCGTACGGGGTGAAGCTGGCCGGGGCCACGCTGCACTTCGTGGACGGCGGCGTGGACACCGGCCCGATCATCGCGCAGGTCGCGGTGCCGGTGCTCGACGACGACACCGAGGACACCCTCTCCGAGCGCATCAAGGAAGCCGAGCGCGACCAGCTCGTCGACTACGTCGGCCGGCTGTCCCGCGACGGCTGGACCATCAACGGCAGGAAGGTGCGGGTGGGATGAGCCGGCGAGAGTCGTCGCCGGGC
This sequence comes from Catellatospora sp. NPDC049609, assembly GCF_040675365.1. NCBI lineage: Bacteria > Bacillati > Actinomycetota > Actinomycetes > Micromonosporales > Micromonosporaceae > Catellatospora > Catellatospora sp. NPDC049609. The sequence continues at coordinate 4,913 of NZ_JBFAOU010000230.1, forward strand.
GCCCACCGCACCGGAGAGAAGAACGAGGCGGTGGCATGACCGAGGAGCGGAAGCCCATTCGGCGCGCGCTGATCAGCGTGTGGGACAAGACCGGGCTGGAGGGGCTGGCCGCGGTGCTGCGGCGGCACGGGGTCGAGATCGTCTCGACCGGCACCACCGCGCAGCAGCTGGAGACGACCGGCGCGCCGGTGACCCGGGTCGAGGAGCTGACCGGCTTCCCCGAGTGCCTGGACGGCCGGGTCAAGACGCTGCACCCGCGGGTGCACGCGGGCCTGCTGGCCGACGTGCGCCTCGACACGCACCGGGCGCAGCTGTCCGAGCTGGAGATCGAGCCGTTCGACCTGCTGATCTCCAATCTGTACCCGTTCTCTGAGACGGTGGCCTCGGGCGCGTCGATGGACGAGTGCATCGAGAAGATCGACATCGGCGGCCCGGCCATGGTGCGCGCGGCGGCCAAGAACCACGCCAACGTCGCGGTGGTCACCTCGCCGGACGCGTACCCGGTGGTCGTCGCGGCGCTGGAGGCCGGCGGCTTCACGCTGGGCGAGCGGCGCATGCTGGCCGCGCGGGCCTTCGCCGACATCGCCGACTACGACATCGCGGTGGCCAACTGGTGCGCCCAGGAACTGTCCCCGGCCGAGCCGGCCGCCGCCGACATGAGCTGGCCCGAGTACGCCGGTCTCGGCGTCTGGCGCAAGAACGTGCTGCGCTACGGCGAGAACCCGCACCAGGCCGCGGCGCTGTACGTCGACCCCGCCGCCGCGCCGGGCCTGGCCCGCGCGCAGCAGCTCGGCGGCAAGGAGATGTCGTACAACAACTACATCGACACCGACGCCGCCTGGCGCACCGTGCACGACTTCGCGGGCGTGCACGCGGTGGCGGTCATCAAGCACGCCAACCCGTGCGGCATCGCGGTCTCCCCGGTCTCCGCGGCTGACGCGCACGCCAAGGCGCACGCCTGCGACCCGGTCTCGGCGTACGGCGGCATCATCGCGGTCAACTCCGAGGTGACCGCGGAGCTGGCCAAGCAGATCGCGGAGATCTTCACCGAGGTCGTGGTGGCCCCGGCGTACTCCACCGAGGCGCTGGACATCCTCAGCACGAAGAAGAACCTGCGCATCCTGCAGGCCCCGGCGTACCGGCCGAACCGGGTCGAGCTGCGGCAGATCTCCGGCGGCATGCTGGTGCAGACCCGCGACGACTTCTCCGCCGAGGGCGACGACGCGGCGAACTGGCGGCTGGCCGCGGGCGAGCCCGCCTCGCCCGAGGTGCTCGACGACCTCGAGTTCGCCTGGGGGGCCGTGCGGTCGGTCAAGTCGAACGCGATCCTGCTGGCCAAGGACGGCGCCAGCGTCGGCGTGGGCATGGGCCAGGTGAACCGGGTGGACTCGTGCCGGCTCGCGGTCTCCCGCGCCGGTGACCGGGCGCGCGGCGCGGTGGCCGCCTCCGACGCGTACTTCCCGTTCGCCGACGGCCTGCAGATCCTGCTCGACGCCGGGGTGACCGCGGTGGTCCAGCCGGGCGGCTCGATCCGCGACGAGCAGTCCATCGCCGCGGCCAAGGCCGCCGGGATCACCCTCTACCTCACCGGCTCCCGCCACTTCGCCCACTGACCGGGCAGAAAAGCAGAGGCTCCGTCCGGGTGGACGGAGCCTCTTCTTTTCGGGGCGGGAGGAAGTGCGCCCGAGTCTGGTTACGCCACGACCTGGCGCAGTTCGGCGAAGTGGCAGGCGCTGGGGTGCGGCTCGACACCGCGGCGGATCAGCAGCGGCTCCTCGACCGAGCAGCGCTCCTGGGCCTTCCAGCACCGGGTGCGGAAGCGGCAGCCCGACGGCGGGTCGGCCGGCGACGGCACGTCGCCCACCAGGCGGATGACGTCGCGGTGCAGGCGGGCGTCCGGGTCCGGCACCGGCACCGCCGACAGCAGCGCCTGCGTGTACGGGTGGGTCGGCCGCTCGTAGATCTCCTCGTCGGTGCCCAGCTCGACCATCTTGCCGAGGTACATCACGCCGACGCGGTCGGAGATGTGCCGCACCACGGACAGGTCGTGCGCGATGAAGATGTAGGACAGGTTCAGCTCGCCCTGCAGCTTCTCCAGCAGGTTGATGACCTGGGCCTGGATCGACACGTCGAGCGCGGAGACCGGCTCGTCGCACACGATGATCTCCGGGCGCAGGGCCAGCGCGCGGGCGATGCCGATGCGCTGGCGCTGGCCGCCGGAGAACTGGTGCGGGTAGCGGTTGACGTGCTCGGGGTTGAGGCCCACGAGCTCCAGCAGCTCCTGCACCCGGCGCCGGCGGTCGCCCTTCGGCGCCACCTCGGTGTGGATCTCGTACGGCTCGCCGATGATGTCGCCGACGGTCATCCGCGGGTTCAGCGAGGTGTACGGGTCCTGCATGACCATCTGCACGTTGCGGCGCAGGCGGCGCAGCTCCTTGCCGCCCATCTTGAAGATGTCCTTGCCGCCGAGCACGGCCCGGCCGGCGGTCGGCGTCTCCAGCCGCATCAGCAGCTTGGCCAGTGTGGACTTGCCGCAGCCCGACTCGCCCACGATGCCCAGCGTCTCGCCGCGGTGCAGCTCGAAGCTGACCCCGTCGACGGCCTTGACCGCACCGATCTTCTTCTTGAAGAGGACGCCCTGGGTGATCGGGAAGTGCTTGACCAGGTTCTCGACCCGCAGCAGCGGCTCGCCGGACGGGCGCGGCGCGCCCTGGGCGGCGTCAGCGGAGTGTGCCATCGAGCATCTCCTTCGCGAAGTGGCATGCGCTGGTCCGGCCCTGCCCGAGGTCCAGCGAACGGGGTGTCTCAGTGGTGCAGACCGCCTTGGCGTACGGGCAGCGCGGGTGGAACGCGCAGCCGGCCGGCGGGCGCAGCAGGTTCGGCGGCAGGCCCTTGATCGTGGCCAGCTCGGTGCCCTTGGAGTCCAGCCGCGGGATCGAGTCGAGCAGGCCCTGGGTGTACGGGTGCGCCGGGCTCTTGTAGAGCTCGTGCACGTCGGCGTGCTCGATGATGCGGCCGGCGTACATGACCGCGATCCGGTCCGCGACGTCGGCGACCACGCCGAGGTCGTGGGTGATCAGGATCAGGCCCATGTTCAGGTCGCGGCGCAGGTCGGCGAGCAGGTCCATGATCTGCGCCTGCACCGTCACGTCGAGCGCGGTGGTGGGCTCGTCGGCGATGAGCACCTTCGGGTCCATGGCCAGCGCCATGGCGATCATGACGCGCTGGCGCATACCGCCGGAGAACTGGTGGGGGTAGTCCTTCACCCGGGCCTTGGCCGCCGGGATCTTGACCTGGTCCATCAGCTCGATCGCCCGCTTGGTGGCGTCCTTCTTCGACATGCCCGCGCGGGTGCGCAGCGTCTCGGAGATCTGCCAGCCGACCGGGAAGACCGGGTTCAGGGCCGACAGCGCGTCCTGGAAGATCATGGCGATCTCCTTGCCGCGCACCTGCCGGCGCTTCTCCTCCGGCATGGACAGCAGGTCGTCGCCCTTGTAGAGGATCCGGCCGCTGGGGATCTTCGCCGGCGGCATGTCGAGGATGCCCATGATCGCCTGGGCGGTGACCGACTTGCCGGAGCCCGACTCGCCCAGCACCGCGAGCGTCTCGCCCGGGTCCAGGTGGTACGACACGCCGTTGATCACGCGGGCCACGCCGTCGCGGGTGTGGAACTCGACGAACAGGTCCTTGACTTCGAGCAGGTGCTGCTGCTGAGCGCCGCGCGGAGCGTACGAGGATTCGACTCGGATGTCAGTCATGAGATCACCGGAGCTTCGGGTCGAACGCTTCGCGGATCTTGTCGCCCATGATGATGAAGGCGAGCACCGTCAGCGCGAGGAAGGTGGACGGGACGAGCAGCGGGATCGGGTTGGTGCGGACCAGGCCGATCGGGGACGCCTGCGAGATCTGCTGGCCCCACGACTGGGCCGGGGGCTCCAGACCCACGCCGAGGAACGACAGCGACGCCTCGGCCGCGATGAACGTGCCCAGCGCGATCGTGATCACGACCAGGAACGGTGCCAGCGCGTTGGGCAGGATGTGCCGCCACATGATGCGGCCGTTGCCCGCGCCCAGCATCCGCGCCGCCGCGACGTAGTCCTGCTGCTTGGCGGTGATGACCGACGAGCGGACGACGCGGGCGGCGGTGGTCCAGCCGAGGCCGCCCAGGATCAGCACGAACGCGGCGATGCGCGCGCCGTTGCCGCCCCCGGCGTTGTCGACCCGGTTCATCAGCACCAGGCCGGCGAGGATCAGCGGCAGGCCGAGCACGATGTCGACGATCCGGGAGATCACCGCGTCGATCCAGCCGCCGAAGAAGCCGGAGGTCAGACCTGCGGCGATGGCGAGGAAACCGGCGAACAGCGCGGAGAAGAACCCGATCATCATCGAGTTCCGGGTGCCGTAGATGGCCCGGGTGTAGACGTCGCAGCCCTGGTAGTCGTAGCCGAAGATGGCCGCCCCGCTGGGGCCGGCGTTCTGGTTCGACAGCGAGCACGCCAGCGGGTCGCCGCTGGTGAACAGGCTGGGCACGGCCGTGATGGTCAGGACGAGCAGGCCGATCGCGACGGCCACCCAGAACAGTGGGCGCCGGCGCAGGTCACGCCACGCGTCGGCGGTGGCGCTGCGCGGCTTGCTGGTCTCCATGGTGTGCGGCTGGCCCGGCGCGTTCGGCGCACCGGCCGGACCCGGCGTGGCGGTGTGCAGCTCGGTCGCGGTCACAGTCTCGAAATCACTCATTGTCTGTCTTCCGCCTACTCGTACCGGATCCGCGGGTCGAGCACCGCGTACAGCAGGTCCACGATCAGGTTGGCGACCAGGAACACCACCACCAGCACGCTGACCGTGCCGATGACGACCGGGGCGTCACCCAGGTTGAGGTTCTTGTAGAGCAGGTTGCCGACGCCCGCGATGTTGAAGACGCGCTCGGTGATGATCGCGCCGCCCATCAGCGAGCCCAGCTCGACACCGATGAAGGTGACGATCGGGATCAGCGAGTTGCGCAGCACGTGCACGCCGATGACGCGGCGGCCGGGCATGCCCTTGGACTTGGCCGTGCGCACGAAGTCCGCGCGCAGGTTCTCGGCGACCGACGCTCTGGTCAGCCGCATCGCCGTGGCCACCGAGAGCAGGCCCAGCACTATGCCGGGCAGGATCAGCTCGTACCAGGTCGGCGGGTTGTTCGCGGTGGCCGGGAAGATCGGGAACTTCACCGCGAAGAGCAGCTGTCCGATCGGCGCCAGCACCACGGTGGGGATGCCGATGATGACCAGGGTCAGCACCAGCGTGGAGTTGTCGAAGATGCTGCCGCGCCGGATGCCGGCGATCACACCGGCGGTCACGCCGAAGATGATCGTCACGAGGATGGCGATGGTCGCGAGCTTCGCGGTGGCCGGGAACGCATCCAGGATCAGGGTGCCGATGTCACGGCCGGTCAGGGACTCCCCGAGGTTTCCGGTGACCAGGTCACGCAGGTAGTACCAGTAGCGCTCGAAGAAGCCGTCGTCGAGGTGGAACTTCTCGATCAGCTGGGCGCGCTGGCTGGCGCTGACGGGCTTCTCGCCGGCCAGGTTCTGGATCGGGTCGCCTTCGCCGCCGGCGAACATGAGCGCGAACACGATGAACGTGGTCCCGAGGAAGACCAGGATCATCTGTAGCAGGCGCCGCACTAGATAGCGGAACATCGTCGAATTCTTCTCTCACCAGGCAGCCCGATTAGTACGATATGCGTTCTTCGTACCATGGTGCCGCGGTCGACGTGGTGGCAGTGCGCGGATCCCGGCCCTCGGGGCGGGGGATGTGGGCGGGGGCGGCGGCCAGGCCGGTGTCGTGGCGCAGCAGGACCGTGCCGGTGGCGGTCTCGCGTACGACGACCTCCCGGGCGGTGCCCGCGTGCGCGAGCCGC
>NZ_JBFAOU010000231.1:0-10767 GCF_040675365.1 Catellatospora sp. NPDC049609
GCGGGACCGGTCGGTCCCGCCCCCTCCGGCGTCTCACAGCCAGTCGAGATGCTTCGCGAGCAGCGCGTACCCGATGAAGGCGACGATGTCGAGCAGGGCGTGCGCGACGATCAGCGGCCCGGTGCGCCGGTAGCGCAGGAAGAACAGCGCGAACACCACGCCCATCACCGCGTTGCCCACGAACGCGCCGAAGCCCTGGTAGAGGTGGTACGAGCCGCGCAGCAGGGCGCTGGCGGCGATCACCGCGGGCACCTGCCAGGACAGCTGGCGCAGCCGGGTCATCAGGTACCCGACCACGACCACCTCCTCCAGCACCGCGTTCTGCACCGCGGCCAGCAGCAGCACCGGCAGCGCCCACCACACCTCGCCCAGCCCCTCGGCGACGACCGTGGCGTTGAGTCCCAGCTCGCGCGCGCCGACGTAGAGGGCCAGCCCGGGGATGCCGATCGCGGCGGCAAGCAGCGCCCCCGCGCCGAGGTCGAAGCCGCGCCGGGTGCCGTCGAGTCCGAGCAGGCCGCGCGCGCCGAACCGGCCGTCCCAGCCCGGCCCCCGGTTGAGCAGGTGCACCGCGAACAGCGCCGGGACCAGCGCGAAGAAGATGCGGGTGAGCTGGATCGCGAGGTCCAGCCACGGGCGGTCGGGGGTGACCGCGGTGTTGAGCTCGGCCGCCTGCTGGTTCAGCGGGCCGGGCCGGGTCAGCTTCTCCGTCAGCGACAGCACCGACAGCACCGCGGAGTGGCCGAGCGAGACGCCGAGCAGCAACCAGACCTCGTTGCGCAGCACCGGGCGGGAGGGGGTGGTGATCCCCCGGACGAGCTCTTCAGCAGCCATGACACAACAGGGTCGCACAGTCTGTGCGACGGGCGAACGCGCAGCGTTGACATCGTTACGAACGTGAGTGACCTTCAGCGGCTGTTGAAAGAGAGCTGGACCCTTGTCGAGGAGCAGCAGGACAAGGTGGCCGGCTACTTCTACGCGCGGATCTTCCTCAACAACCCGGGCATCCGCGACATGTTTCCGGTGACCATGGACGTGCAGCGGGCCCGCCTGCTGGGCGCGATCGTGTCCGCGGTGCAGTCCGTCGACGACCCGGACCGGTTCGACGAGTACCTGCGCTCGCTCGGCCGCGACCACCGCAAGTTCCAGGTGGTGCCCGAGCACTACGAGGTGATCGGCGCCGCGCTGCTGGAGGCGATCCGGACGTTCGCCGGGCCCGAGTGGGGGCCGGAGTACGAGCAGGCTTGGCGCGACGCGTACGACGTGATCGCCCGCAAGATGCTGGCCGGCGCCACCGCCGACAGCAACCCGGCCTGGTGGCATGCCGAGGTCGTGGCGCACGAGCGGCGCTCGCGGGACATCGCGGTGCTCACCGTGCGCCCGTTCCAGCAGCTGGAGTACCGGGCCGGGCAGTACCTGTCGGTCGAGGTGCCGAAGTTCCACCCGCGTGTGTGGCGCACCTACTCGGTGGCGAACGCGCCGCGCACGGACAACACCATGGACCTGCACGTGCGGGCGCTGGGCGCCGGCTGGGTCTCCGGTGCGCTGGTGCGCCGGGTGCAGGCGGGCGACCTGCTGCGGCTGGCCGCGCCGATGGGCAGCATGGTGCTGGACCGGCGGTCCACCCGCGACATCGTCTTCGTCGCCGGCGGCACCGGGCTGTCCCCGATCAAGGCGCTGCTGGAGGACCTGACCACGTTCAACCGCACCCGCTGGGTGCACGTCTTCTTCGGCGCCCGCGACCGCGACGACCTCTACGACCTCGGTTCGCTGCAGGAGCTGGCGGCGGCCTACCCGTGGCTGTCCATCGTGCCGGTGTGCAGCGACGATCCGGGCTGGGGCGGCGAGGAGGGCTCGGTGACCGACGCGCTGTCGCGCTTCGGCCCGTGGATGGAGCACGACTTCTTCGTCTCCGGCTCGCCGAACATGGTCCGCTCCACGCTGCGGGCGCTGACCCAGCTCAAGGTGCCCCAGACGCGCGTCCGGTACGACGCGTTCAGCGAGCACTGAGCGGACGGCGCCGAAGGAACGAGGCCCGCCCTGCGGCGGGCCTCGTCTGTGTCAGTGCGCGGGCACGGGCGGGGCCGAGGTGACCGCCCGGAAGCGCCACTGCAGCTGGAAGCGCGCGTTCAGCGACGGGTCCTCCGTGCGCCAGGTGAACACCGCCTGATCGGCCTCCAGCTCGCGCACGATGGGCGTACGCAGCGGGGCCTCCTCCGCGGCCATGGACGTCTCCACGCCCCACACCTGCGGGTCGAGGTACGACGGGAAGCGCATCTGCACCACCAGCCGCCGGGTGGGCAGCCGCACCGCGCGCTCGAACCAGGTGCCCCACTTCAGCTCGGCGACGCGGTAGCGATACTCCACCGTGGTCCGCTCGCCGGGGTAGAGCGGGAACCGGCCGTCGGCGTTCTCGAACAGCAGCCAGATCTCCTTGAAGGCGTCCCGGTCCTGCTTGGCCCGCCACACCATCGGCTCGGCCGCGCCCGGCTCGCCGCAGAACGCCACCAGCCCGAGCTCGTCCAGCGACAGCGGGTGGGTCCGGTGGTGGTCGTTGGAGCGCTGCGGCTGGCCCGGGTAGCGGTCCACGGCGACCCGGATGAGGTAGCGCGTGACCGGCTCGTTGCCGGCGTTGTAGAGCGCCCGGCGCACGATGACCTGGTAGTCGCCGTCGACGTAGGTGAGCTGGGCTTCCTCCAGCTCCACGACGAGTCCGGTGCCCGGGGGCAGCCACTGGGCCGGCACGGCGGGCTCCCGCGTGAGCAGGGTGGCCGGACCGCGGGCCTGGCGGGCCTCCTCGTACTCCTGGAAGCGGCGCCAGATGGCGCCGCCGGCGTTGAGCACGGCCTCGGCGCGGCGGGCGAAGTCCTCGGTGGGCCGATGTCTTCGGCCCTCGATGTGGCTGATGTATGAGGGATCGAAGCCCATCCTGCTCGCGAGCTGCTTCTTCGTCATGCCGCGGTCGATGCGCCACCGGCCGAGCTCGGTGGCGAAGGCCTCGACGGCACGCTCCACCGGCGAAACGCTCATGACCCGATCCCGCTCCGCTCGGTCATGCCACACCTCGCCCCCTCCTCCGATCGTCGTGAATCCTCATTCTTCGCGGCCGAAGCACCAACCAATGGGAACTGCTGATTAGCTGACATATGCCTTGACAAGCTGCCAAGCGGCCAGGCGGTGCGGCAGCGCCAGCAACTATCGCAGACGTGACACACGGTGAGCGAACTGGCGTAAACTGACCTGGTCTGGTTAGCCTAGCCTTATCGGTGTACAGTGAGCGCCTACCCTTGATGACGTGGGTCTGTGCTGGAAGGGATCGGTGAGGGACGGGTGCGTACGTTGACGCCTCTGCTCCTGACCGACGCCCTGCGCCCCCTCAACGTCACGCTCGGTGCGGTGCGCCGTCGCAATGGGTTCAACGCGGTGCACGGCCTCGCCGACCCGCTCGTGCTCGCCGACACCGCGGGCTGGACCCCGGCCGGCGCGCTGCTCGACGGATCGGCCCTGCCCGCGCTGCTCGACACCGCCGTGCAGCGCTGGGGAGCCGCGCCGCACGCCGCCGCGACGCTGGCCTGGAAGTCCTACACCTACTGGCTCGCCATGCCGGCGGTGCTCAGCTGGGCGGTGGCCCGCCGCGTCCCGCTCGTCGACGCCGACCGCGTCTCGGTGCGCTTCGGCGGCGGCCCGGGCGCCGCACTGGTCCAGGTCGGCCTGCGCCGCCCGCACGTGGCGGTGCTGCCCGACGACCCGCTGGCGCACGTGAACGTCCCCGGCATCACCGTCGTGCCGGACGAGACGCTGCTGCTCAAGACGCTGCGCACCAGCCTGCTGGACGCCCACCTCGACCCGCTGTCCGAGCGCATCCGCCGCGACGTCAAGGTCGGCCGGCGCACCCTGCTCGGCTCCGTCGCCTCCGGCATCGCGTACGCGGTGCTGCGCAGCGCGCACGCCCTGCACGGCTCGGCCGCCGATACCGCCGGCACCCTGCTCGACGCGCTCGACCTGGCCGACCTGGTGGACATCGGCATGGACGAGACCGGCCGGCCCACCGTGCACCGGCGCACCTGCTGCCTGGCGTTCACGCTGCCGCAGCCCAAGGTCTGCTCCGGCTGCTGCCTGCGCTGACCCGCGTTCCGGGTTGAGACTTCGACTCGCGCGCCAGGTCACCCCGCATCCCTTCGCTCGTGGCCACGGCGTCCGTCCACAAAAGATGAACGGGATGAGTCGTGCCCACCGGCACCGAGCAGGTATTCACTCGCCATCGAAGGGGTGGTTCCCACTTCCGCTGATCCGCGCTCGTCGATAGGTTCCCTGGTACCTATCACTCCTAGTTATGGAGGTGTGACGATGCGCAATCGTAGCGGCATCGCCAAGCGGATCGCGGTCATCGGGGCGGCGGTCGTGGCATTCGCCGGGGCTTCCGCGATCGCGGCGACCCCGGCCCACGCCACGCCGGCCGACTGCACCACGGCCCTGGCCGCCGCCGGTTACGGCGGGGTCGAGTACTCGCTCGCCTGCACCCTGGGCGACATCTCGTACACGCTGTGCTCCCTGGAGCTCAGCCTGCTGAGCGTGCCGCCGGTGACGGCGGACGTGGCGTGCCGGCTGGCCGCGGCCTGATCCGGCGCCAAGGGTGCGGCCCTCGAACATCCTGGGTCCGAGGGCCGCACCCCCTCAATGTAAGGCTCACCGGCCGATCGCCGGAGTCCCGGACCGCGCCGCGGGACGGAGCCCGGTTTTCCAGGTGAGGCAGGTGCCCCGGCCGAGAGCGGCCGGGGCACTTCTCGTCCGCGCTCCGGCCGCCTCGTCCGCGCCACAGGGTGACCTCCTGACTACCGGTGCCGCACATCTGGAGGACGCCGTTCCGCAATGCGGGACAGCGCGCCGGACGACTCGCTGTGAGCAGCGTCTTCGCGCACACTCGTCTGCACGGCTCTGGCTCGATCCACGGCGACCCGGCGTCGACCGTGCTCGCGTGCGATCCCGCCACCCCATGGCGCACCGTCCACCGTGTACAAAGTCAGGGCCGGATCAGTGCGGCCGTCGGCCGGGAGGACCCGACGAACGCGCCCCACCCCGCAGTCAGAAAGGTGCTCGACAGTGGCCACCCCGACAGGCATTCTCGCCACCGGCTCGTACCTGCCCAAACACGAAGTCACCAATGAGGACATCGCGGAACGGGCGGGCGTCACCCCGGAGTGGATCGCCGAGCGCACCGAGATCCTCACCCGCCGCTACGCCGCACCGCACGAGGCGACCTCCGACCTGGCCGTGCAGGCGGCCGGCGCGGCGCTGGAGCAGGCCGGGATCTCCGCCGACCAGATCGACTACATCATCCTGTCCACCTCCACCGGGGACAGCCCGCAGCCGCCGACCAGCCACCACGTCCAGCGCGAAATCGGCGCGTCCCGCGCAGTGAGCTTCGACATCAACGTCGTCTGCAGCGGCTTCGTGTACGGGCTGGCCCTGGCCGAGAGCCTCACCACGCAGCAGCCGGGCAAGCACGCGCTGGTCATCGGCGCCGACATCTACTCCCGGATCCTCGACCCCACGGACCGGCGCACCGCGGTCCTGTTCGGCGACGGGGCGGGTGCCGCCGTGGTCGGGCCGGTCCCCGCGGGGACCGGCTTCGTCGGCTTCGACCTGGCCAGCCGCGGTGAGCTGAGCTCGCTGATCCGGGTCGAGGCGGGCGGCAGCCGCCGGCCGGCCAGCGCCGAGACGATCGAGGCGGGCGAGCACTACTTCCGCATGGAGGGACGGGCCGTCAGCGAGTACGTCATGGCGGCGGTGCCACCGGCGATCACCGCGCTGGCCGACCGCCTCGGCGTCGGCCTCGACGAGATCCAGCACTTCGTGCCCCACCAGCCCAACGGCCGGCTGCTCACCAAGCTGGTGAACGAGATCGGGATCGGCAACGCCACCGTGCACCGCACGCTGGAGAGGTACGGCAACGCGGGCAGCGCGTCGGTCGCGGTGACCCTGGACCAGGCGAACCGGTCCGGTGCCCTGCAGCCGGGGGACCTCGTGCTGTTGGCCGGGTTCGGTGGCGGCATGGCGATGGGCTCGTGCCTGCTGCGCTGGAGTGCCCGCGCCTGAGCACCATTGCCGGCCACCGTCCTTCAGCAGCGAAACGTCGCGTGCCGTCTCCTGAGGCCTATGCTGGTCCGCGCGCCGGTCCGGCGCCTGCCTGTTCACGAAAGACGATGGTCCCCTGCGGCGGGTTCGCCGCAGGGGACCGATCGGTCAGGTTTACCGTCGCTCAGCAGCGAGGGCCTTCACACGGCGGGCCGTACCTGGACCGTGACGGTGTCGGCTTCGGTCGGGACGTTTTCGTCGGCCTCGGCTTACCGGTCGGTCTCGCGGTGGGGCTTGCCGTCGGAGACGCCGTCGGAGACACGGTCGGCGAGGCCGTGGGCGACGCGGTCGGCGAGGCCGTGGGCGACGCGGTCGGCGACGCGGTCGGCGAGGCCGTCGGAGACGCCGTCGGAGAGGCCGTGGGCGACGCCGTGGGCGACGCAGTCGGAGACGCTGTGGGCGATGCCGTCGGCGTCGCGGTCGGCGATGCCGTCGGCGTCCCGGTCGGCGGGAGCGCACACTCCGGCCTCGTGATCCGGTTGTCATCGAGGCTGACCTGGCCCGTTTGGGCCAGTACCCGTCCCTCGACGTTGGTTCCGGTCTGCACCGTGATCGACGCCAGGGCCATGATGGTTCCGACGAAGTTGGTGTTGGTGCCCAGGGTCGCCGAGCTGCCCACCTGCCAGAACACGTTGCAGGCCTGGGCGCCGTTGATCAGCGCGACGGTGCTGTTTGACGCGGTGATCAGCGTCGCATCGGTCTGGAAGATGAACACCGCGTTGGGATTGCCCTGCCCGTCCAGGGTGACCGTGCCGGTCAGTCCCAAGGTCTCGTTGAAGTACACGCCCTCGACGAAGGTCAACCCGCCCAGTTCGACTGCCACCTCGGCGTCCGGCGTGCGGCCCGCCGCGTCGTTGTACGCGGTTGTCAGGTCGTTCTTGGCGGCCAGGGCGACCGCGTCAGCCGAGTGGATGACACCATTGATCACCACGCCGGGGGGGAATCCCGTGACATCGGTGCCAGGGTGGACACCGAGGTCGCCAGAGACGATCGTGCCGACGGCGGGGACGTTGGTGACCGTCGCACCCGCCAACACTGCGAAGGAGGTCGCGGTCCCGAGACCCACCGGGGGGACTTGCGCCCAGGCCGGTGGAATGTTCATGACCAGGGCTCCAGTGAGCATGACGGCAACAGAGGCGCTCAGCGCCGATACCGCCGCGACCCAACTTCGCCGTTGGTTCCTGGACAGGCGTTTCAGCAATGTACGACCTACTTTCCGGCGGTCGGCACAAGGGACGGGCCCGTCGTCAAGGCACCGTCATGCCGAAAGGTGAGTCAGCTCCCGAAGAGTCATCAAGAGCCCAACAGGGACAGTAACGGCCAGTGATGGTCAAGTTACGCAAAACGACCAAATCGCCCCCTGTTTGTCCATCGCTGCGGATCAGTGGCGAACTGCTACGCGAATGCGGCTCTGGTATCGGCTCCGCACCCACAGGGCTCGTTGTTGGAGTTCGCCCACACGTCCGCCCCGCAGATGTCCGGAGGCGACGGAGAGAGGCACGGTGGGCAGCCCACGGCCGGCCGTGGAACCTCGGCCAGAGCCGCGCACAGCGGTACATCCGCACGAACCAGGGGCCGGCAGGAAGATCGCTTCCTACCAGCCCCTGGCTGCGTTTTCGCTGGATCTGCGGCGGAGGGTAAGGGATTCGAACCCTTGAAGAACATCGCTGCCCTTAGTGGTTTTCAAGACCACCGCCATCGGCCACTAGGCGAACCCTCCCGGCGCATTGCCGACGACCAGTGTGCCAGACGTGCCGCGCGCGTGCCCGTTCCGGTGCCGGGGGAAGATGGTCGGGTGCGTGCGATCACGATCCCCGCGAAGGGTGAGCTTTCCTGGTCAGAGGTGCCGGACCCGGTGCCGGGGCCCGATGAGGTGCTGATCCGGACGGCCGCGTCCGCGGTCAACCGGGCCGACCTGCTCCAGGTGGCGGGCTTCTACCCGCCCCCGCCGGGCGCCCCGGAGTATCCCGGCCTGGAGTGCTCCGGCACCGTCGTGCACCCCGCGGGCGGCTGGCAGGCCGGTGACGAGGTGTGCGCCCTGCTGGGCGGCGGCGGGTACGCGGAGCTGGTGGCGGTGCCCGCCGCGCACGTGCTGCCGGTGCCGGCCGGGATCGACCTGGTCACCGCGGGCGGGCTGCCGGAGGTGGCGTGCACCGTCTGGTCCAACCTGACGATGGTGGCGGGCCTGCGGGCGGGTGAGACGGTGCTGATCCACGGCGGCGGCAGCGGGATCGGCACGTTCGCGATCCAGTACGCCAAGGCGCTGGGGGCGCGGGTGGTGACCACGGCGCGGGCGGTCAAGCATGAGCGGCTGCGCGAGCTGGGCGCGGACGTGTGCCTGGACTACACCGTCGACGACTTCACGGACGTGGGCGCCGACGTGATCCTGGACATCATGGGCGCGTCGTACCTGGATCGGAACGTGCGGGCGCTGGCGCCCGGCGGCAGGCTCGTGGTGATCGGCATGCAGGGCGGCACCAAGGCCGAGCTGAACCTGGGCGCGCTGCTGGCCAAGCGGGCGAGCATCGCGGCCACGGCGCTGCGGTCGCGCCCGGCGGAGGAGAAGGCCGCGGTCGTGGCGGGCGTCCGGCAGGACGTCTGGCCGCTGCTGGCGGCGGGGGCGGTCCGGCCGGTGGTCGACTGCACGTTCCCGCTGGCCGAGGCCGCCGCGGCCCAGGCGGTCGTCGGGGCCGGCGACCACGTGGGCAAGGTGCTGCTGGTGGCCGGTTAGGCCGCGGGGACCTGCTTGGGGATCGGGCGGAACCGCTCGCGGGTGAGGATGAGCAGGGCCTCGATCCCGTCCATCGCGGTGATTTTCTTGCCCTCCTCGCGGGTGCGCGCGGTGTAGCTGATCGGCACCTCGTACGGGCGGATCTTGCGGCGCAGCAGCTTGCCCGTGGCCTCGGCCTCCATGCCGAAGCCCTTGGACTTGATGTTCAGCGAGCGGTAGAGCTCCAGCGGCATGAGCTTGAAGCAGGTCTCCAGGTCGCCGATGTACGAGTTGAACAGGATGTTGGCGAACAGGGTGACGCCCTTGTTGCCCATCACGTACCAGAACGAGAACGCCGCGTGCCCGCCGAAGCTGCGGTTGCCGTAGACGACCTTGGCCCGGCCGTCGAGCACGGGCTCGAGCAGCTTCGGGATGTCCTTGGGGTCGTATTCCAGGTCGGCGTCGAGGATGACCATGTAGTCGCCGGTCGCGGACTCGACGGCGGTGCGGATGGCCGCGCCCTTGCCGGCGTTCTTCGCGTGGTGGAAGGCCTGCAGGCGGGGGTCGTCGCAGCTGTTGAGGATGTCGGCGGTGCCGTCCGCGCTGCCGTCGTTGACCACGACCAGCTCGGTCTCGCACGGGTAGTCGACCGCCAGCGCCTGCTTGAGCGCTTCACCAAGCCGGGCCTCTTCGTTGTAGACCGGCATGAGAATCGATAGCTTCACGGGGCTCTCCGCTGCTGGAGCTGGCTGGAACCCGCTGAGTCTAGCCAATGTGATGGGGGCATGCACATTCGGCGAGGTCAGCGCCCCTTGACAGAAAGGAAGGGCACCTTCTTAACGCATATGGTGAAGAAGGTGCCCTTCCTTACCCCTGGGGTGGGGGTCACTTGGCGAGGGGGATGACGATCAGCCGGGCGGTGGGCTGGTCGCCCTGCTTCGGCCCGGCCAGGGCCACCGTGGCGCCGGCCTTCAGCTCGGTGGGCTGGATCGTGGCGCGCTTCTCCACCACCCGCAGCTTCTCGGCGTACGCCCAGGTGAGGGTGAAGCCGTCGGCGGACTTCACGGTGATCGAGTCGGCGTCCACGGCGGTGACGGTGCCGCGCTGCACCAGCACGGTGACCTGGCCCTGCTTGGTCTCCACGACGGCCTCGCCGTGCAGCGTGCCGCGGCGCAGCGCCACCCGGAGCGCGTGCCGCTTGCGCCAGTTCCGCAGCCGCTCGCCGGCCGGGTCGTCCGCCTTCGGCGACGGGGAGGCGGTGACGGCGAGCGCCGCCTCGGCGGGCACCAGGTCGGCGGGCTCCACGCCCATCGCGGCGAGCGCCTCGGCCTCGACCGAGGCGACCAGTTCGGTGGCGGCCGCGGGCACGTCCGCGGGGCCGCAGGCGGTGAGGCCGAGCAGCGTGGCCAGGCCGAGGGCGACGGTGAGGCTGAGTCTCTTCATGCGGCTCAGCCTGCCCCCACCCCGCCTGGCCCGGGTCAGGCCGATGTTCGCGGCAGGTAAACCGTGAACCGGGCGCCGCCCTCGGCGGCGTGGCCGGCCTCGATGGTGCCGCCGAGGCGGCGCGCCAGCCCGGCCGCCAGGGCCAGGCCCAGCCCGCTGCCGGTCTGCCGTACGCCCTGGTAGCGCTGGTGCAGTGCGCCGCGCTGAAACGCCACGCCGAGGTCGTCGTCGGTCAGGCCGGGCCCGCCGTCGCGGACCTCGACCGCGGTGCGCTCGGGCAGGGGGTGCACCGCGATCACGAGCGGGCGGCCCGCGGGCACCACCCGCAGCGCGTTCTCGACCAGGCCGTCGACGATCTGGCGCAGCCGGACCGGGTCGGTGTGCGTCCAGACCTCCTGCTCGGGCACCTCGACGCGCAGCCGGACCCCGGCCTGGGCGGCGCGGGGCGCGAACGCCCGCTCGGCGGCCCGCACCAGCGCGAC
>NZ_JBFAOU010000232.1:0-10765 GCF_040675365.1 Catellatospora sp. NPDC049609
CTGCAACGGGGAGGTTGTGGGAGAGTAGGACGCCGCCGGACAAACATCGCTGATCAGGCCCACCCCTAAAGGGGTGGGCCTGATCGCGTTTAACCCCCTTTTCGAGAAAGGGGAGGGCGCCTTCTCCATGTCATGCCGTGCTTAGCAGAAGGGCGCCTTCTCGAGCTCACGCATCGGACGCCGAATCGGTCGCGCGTCCCCGTGGGCATTCGGCCGCCACGGCACATCCTGCAGTTCCGCGCGGCCGCGACGTGGAGGACCAGTCATCGTCAAGGCCTGCGATTCCGCACCGTCGTCGTGCGGCTGTTCCACCGCACCTGCCAGCGCATGGCAGGCCCGCGGACCTCCCGTTGGGCCTGCTTGACACCGGATGCAGCGGGGTTCGGTGGGACGGCGCCAACCTGCGCGAAGTCATCGCCGAACGCCTCATGGGGCCCGCCGACCTCTGAAGCACCACAGGCGGCGCATCAGGCCGCCCAGAACCCGCCGACAGCGTCCCCGACGGCTCACTCCTGCCGGCCGTCTACCCTGCCGCGGCCATGCCCAGCTCATCGATCATGAAGTTAGGGCAGCGACACGCCGTCGAACACGCCCATAAGTTCATGATCAACGCAAAGCCCCCGGCGGGGGAGGGGTTAGGGGCGGGTTAGGGAGGCGGTGCGGATGGTGGTGAGGAGGGGGGCGGCCTCGTCGGGGGTGCGGCCGGGGAAGAGGGCCAGGGCGATGCTGCCGTGGTCGGCCCAGCCGCAGACCGCCAGCTGGCCGTCGGGGGCGTCGGCGGAGCCGCACTTGAGTACGCCGCCCAGGTCGCCGGGCTCGAAGTCGCGCAGGCCGGTGACGCCGCCGGTCTCGTCGTCCATCAGGCGCAGCACCGTGTCCAGCTCCCGTTCGGGGCTGAACATGCTGGTGGTGCCGCCGAAGACCATGACGCTCTTGGCGGGGCCGAGCGCCGGGTCGGTGTAGATGGCGGCGGCGGTGGTGTCGAGCTCGATGTCGGCGGCGAGCGCGGTGAGCAGGTAGCCGGCCGTGTCCTTGGCCTCGGCGCTGTCGTCGCGAGCGTACGCGTCGATCTTGTCGGGCATGGTGAGCACGGCGTCGTTCTGCTGGCTCATGCGCACCAGGGTCGGGCCGAGGGTGAACGCGGCGGCGATGGCCCCGGCTCCGAGCACGGCCATCGCGGTGAGCGTCCAGCGCCGGCGCTTGCTGTGCGCGGCGGGCTGGTCGTCCTCGGCGGGCGGCGTCGCGGCGGGCATGAGCCGCACCGCGGGGCGCGCGTACTGCGGGATTTCCTCGGCCACGCCCGGCTCGGGGCGTACCGTCTCGTCCTGCTCTGCCATGTGACCAACCCTTCCGCCGACTCGCGGAGCCTAGCAAGCGGCGGCCTGCCAGCGGTGGACCCTGGGACGCTTCGTAGACTTGGCGGGTGACCGATCTGAGCCAGCCGCCGCGCAAAGCGCGCCCCACGCAGTCCGCCGAACTCGCCGCCGCGTACCAGCCGGGCGAGGTAGAGCAGCGACGGTATGCGCAGTGGGTAGCGGCCGGTCACCTCAACGCGGACGCCAAGAGCGACAAGCCGCCGTTCGCCATCGTCATCCCGCCGCCGAACGTGACCGGTTCGCTGCACGTCGGCCACGCGCTGGACCACACCATTCAGGACTCGCTGATCCGCCGCAAGCGGATGCAGGGCTTCGAGGCGCTGTGGCTGCCGGGCATGGACCACGCCGGCATCGCGACCCAGAACGTGGTGGAGCGCAAGCTCGCCGCGGAGGGTCTGTCGCGTCACGACCTGGGCCGCGAGAAGTTCGTGGAGCGGGTGTGGCAGTGGAAGGCCGAGTCCGGCGGCGCGATCCTGGGCCAGATGAAGCGCCTGGGCGACTCCGTCGACTGGTCGCGTGAGCGCTTCACCATGGACGAGGGCCTGTCCCGCGCCGTGCAGACCATCTTCAAGAAGCTGTACGACGACGACCTGATCTACCGCGCCGAGCGCATCATCAACTGGTGCCCGCGCTGCCTGACCGCGCTGAGCGACATCGAGGTGGAGCACACCGACGACGAGGGCGAGCTGGTCTCCATCCGGTACAGCGACGAGATCGTGGTCGCCACCACCCGGGCCGAGACGATGCTGGGCGACACGGCGGTCGCGGTGCACCCCGACGACGAGCGCTACAAGCACCTCATCGGCACCGAGGTGGAGCTGCCGCTGACCGGCCGGCGCATCCCGATCGTGGGCGACGCGCACGTGGACCCGGCGTTCGGCACCGGCTGCGTGAAGGTGACCCCGGCGCACGACCCGAACGACTTCGAGATCGGCCAGCGGCACGGCCTGCCGTCGATCACGATGATGGACGAGCGCGCGATCATCACGGTGCACGGCCCGTTCCAGGGCCTCGACCGGTACGAGGCCCGTCCCGCCGTGGTCGCCGCGCTGCGCGAGCAGGGCCGGATCGTGGCCGAGAAGCGCCCGTACGTGCACGCGGTGGGGCACTGCTCGCGCTGCAAGACGACGGTGGAGCCGCGGCTGTCGCTGCAGTGGTTCGTGAACACGGGCCCGCTGGCGAAGGCGGCGGGCGACGCGGTGCGCGACGGCCGGACCCGGATCGAGCCGGCCGAGCTGTCCAAGCGCTACTTCGCCTGGGTGGACAACATGCACGACTGGTGCATCTCGCGCCAGCTGTGGTGGGGCCACCGCATCCCGGTCTGGTACGGCCCCGACGGCGAGGTCGTCTGCGTCGGCCCCGACGACGAGATCCCGACCGGCGAGGGCTGGCGCCAGGACGAGGACGTGCTCGACACCTGGTTCTCCTCGGCGTTGTGGCCGTTCTCCACGCTGGGCTGGCCGGAGCAGACCGCCGACCTGGCGAAGTTCTACCCGACCAGCGTGCTGGTCACCGGCTACGACATCCTGTTCTTCTGGGTCGCCCGGATGATGATGTTCGGGCTCTACGCCATGAAAGACAAGGACGGCCGTTCGGCAGTGCCCTTCGAGACTGTGGCGCTGCACGGCATGGTGCGCGACCAGTTCGGCAAGAAGATGAGCAAGTCGTTCGGCAACGTGGTCGACCCGCTGGACTGGATCGACCGGTTCGGCGCCGACGCGACCCGGTTCACCCTGGCCCGCGGCGCGAACCCGGGCTCGGACGTGCCGGTCAGCGAGGAGTGGTGCCAGGGCTCGCGCAACTTCTGCAACAAGCTCTGGAACGCCACCCGGTTCGCGCTGATCAACGGCGCGCACACCGACGGGGACCTGCCGACCGAGCTGTCGCCGATCGACCGGTGGATCCTGTCCCGGCTGCAGCACACCATCACCGAGGTCGACGGATACTTCGAGGAGTACGAGTTCGCGAAGGTCTGCGACAGCCTGTTCCACTTCGCCTGGGACGACGTCTGCGACTGGTACGTCGAGCTGGCCAAGCCGGTGCTGACCGGCGACGACCAGGCCGCGGCCGAGCGCACCCGCCGGGTGCTGGGGCACGTGCTGGACCAGCTGCTGCGCCTGCTGCACCCGGTCATCCCGTTCGTCACCGACGAGCTGTGGTGCGCGCTCGTCGGCAGCGGAGCTGCCGAGCGGAAGCAGGGCAAGGCCGAGGGCGACACGTCGCTGATGGTGGCGGCGTGGCCGGCGGCCGACCCGGCGCTGATCGACGACCCGGCCGAGGCCGAGCTGGAGACGCTGCAGCGCGTCGTCACCGAGGTGCGCCGGTTCCGCGCCGACCAGGGCCTCAAGCCCGGCCAGCGGGTCGCGGCGGCGCTGGACGGCCTGGCCGGTGCGGGCATCGCCGCGCACGAGCCGCTGATCCGCTTCCTGGCCCGCCTGGACGCGCCCGGCGACGGGTTCGCGGCCACGGGCACGGTCGCGGTCGCGGGCGGCGTGACGGTCTCGCTGGACACCCGGGGCAGCATCGACGTCGCCGCCGAGCGGGCCCGCCTGACCAAGGACCGGACCGCCGCGGAGAAGGAGATCTCGCAGGCCACCGCGAAGCTGGGCAACGAGGGCTTCCTGGCCAAGGCGCCCGAGCAGGTGGTGGCCAAGCTGCGCGAGCGGCTCGCCACGGCGCAAGCCGACCTGACCCGCATCGACGCCGCGCTCGCGCAGCTAGGGTGACATTCGTGAGCTCATCCGCCCCAGACGGGCAGGACGTCACGTACGCCGAGGTGGAGGCCGCGCTGGACCGGCGCGGCTTCACCCGGATGGTCTTCGACCTCGGCCGCATCGAGGAGCTGCTCGACGTGCTGGGCAGCCCGCAGCGGGCGTACCCGTCGATCCACCTCACCGGCACCAACGGCAAGACCTCCACCGCTCGGATGATCGACAGCCTGCTGCGCGCGCACGGGCTGCACACCGGCCGGTACACCAGCCCGCACCTGGAGACGGTGCGCGAGCGGATCAGCCTGGACGGGCAGCCGGTCGACGAGGAGCGCTTCGTCGCGGCGTACCAGGAGGTCGGGCCGGTCGCGGAGCTGCTGGACGCGCGCAACGACGAGCCGCTGACCTACTTCGACATGACCACCGCGCTGGCGTTCGCGACGTTCGCCGACGCGCCGGTGGACGTGGCCGTGGTCGAGGTCGGGCTGGGCGGCGCGGAGGACGCCACCAACGTGCTCCAGGCCGGTGTCGCGGTGATCACCCCGATCGGGCTGGACCACACCGAGTGGCTCGGCGACACGATCGGTGACATCGCGCTGGCCAAGTCCGGCATCGTGCACGAGGGCGCCACGCTGATCTGCGCCGCGCAGCCGGAGGAGGCGCTGGAGCCGATCCTGGAGCGCTGCGCCGAGGTCGGCGCGACCATCGCCCGCGAGGGCAGCGAGTTCGGCGTGGTCGAGCGCAACCTCGCCCTCGGCGGGCAGGTGCTGACCCTGCAGGGTCTGGGCGGGGTGTACGACGAGGTCTTCCTCCCGCTGCACGGCGCGCACCAGGCGCAGAACGCGGCCGTGGCGCTCGCCGCGGTCGAGGCGTTCCTCGGCGCGGGCAAGAACCGGCAGCTGGAGCTGGACCTGGTGCGGGAGGGCTTCGCGTCCACCTCGTCGCCGGGCCGGCTGGAGCGGGTGCGCAGCGCGCCGACCGTGCTGGTCGACGCCGCGCACAACCCGCACGGCATGGCCGCCACGGTGCAGGCGCTGGCCGAGGAGTTCGCCTTCCGGCGCCTGGTCGTGGTGGTCGGCGTGCTCGGCGACAAGGACGTCAGCGGCGTGCTGGAGCTGCTGGAGCCGGTCGCCGACGAGATCGTGTGCACGCGCAACTCGTCGCCGCGGGCGCTGCCCGCCGAGCAGCTCGGCGAGCTGGCGCGGGACGTGTTCGGCGAGGACCGCGTACACGTGTACACGGAGCTGCCGGACGCGATCGAGGCCGCGGTGGCCCTGGCCGAGCAGGACGTCGACGCCGGCATCAGCGGCGTCGGGGTGCTGATCACCGGTTCCGTGGTCACCGTCGCCGACGCGCGCAAACTGCTGCGCCGGTGATCGGGGTGCGGCGAGGATCTGAGATGGGCGGGCACGGTGCCGTGCGTCGCCCCGCGGCGGGCGGGCGCAGCGAGGAGCGGGCGTGAGCAGGAACGGCAACCCGGGTGAGGCGGCGGCGGGCGCGGCGCCCGAGGGCCCGGCGGGGCACGGCCCCGGTGAGGCGCACGAGCGCGACGTCCGGCTGAGCCTGGGCGGCAAGCCGAGCGGGCTGCGTAACCCCACCCGGGCGGTGCGCGGGCTCGGCGCGGGCGCACTGGTGATGGAGGCGCTGGTGCTGCTGCTGGCGCTGCTGCCGATCTGGGTGCTGCGCCCGCCGGGCGGCAGCACCGTGGCGATGACCCTGGCGCTGATCGCGATCGTGGTCTGCATGGCGCTCAGCGCCACGCTGCGCTTCCCCTGGGGCTGGTGGGCGGTCTCGGTGTTCCAGGTCGTCCTGATCGCGCTGGGGTTCGTGCACTGGGCGTTCGCCGTGGTCGGCGTGATCTTCGGACTGGTCTGGGTGTACGTCCTCTACGCCCGGCGCACCATCGTCGGCTGAGCCGTCAGCGGGCCTTCCACTCGATGATGGCGATGCCGTGGCCGTCGGGGTCCTTGAACGCGGCCGCCCACAGCTCGAGGCGCTCGCCGTGGTTGACCACGCGCGGGGCGTAGGTGAACCGCACCCCCCGCACCTTCAGCTCCTGGAAGACCGCGTCTACGTCACCGACCTCCAGGTTGAGGTGCACGTGGCGGCGGTTGACCGGCGCCAGCTCCTGGGCCGTGCGCAGCACCAGCCGGGTGTCGCCGGAGGCCAGCACCACGTTGCCCGGGCCGCCGTCGACCTCGTAGAAGCCGAGCAGGTCGTGGTAGAAGGCGCGGGACCGGGCCAGGTCGGTGACGAGCAGCGTGATACCGACGCCCTGGATGGACCCGGCGACCGCCGGCCGGGCCTGGGGCGTGGCGACCAGCACGTCGTCCAGCCGGGCGGCGGGGGTCGCGGCCGGGTCGGGCAGCGGCACCTGCCGGGTGACGGTGTCCGACACCAGCGGCGCGGCGGGCTCCGGCACCCCCGCGAAGTCGATCATGTGGATGGAGTCGAAGTCGGGCGACTCCGCGTCCATCGGCGTACGCGGGCCGGGCACGTCGCCCGTGAAGAGCTCGCCCTCCAGCACCGCGACCTGCGCCGGCTCCTCGCGCGGCTCGGGGGAGGGGCGCCGGTGCGGGCTCGGGCGGCGCGGCAGCGGCGTGTCGGGCACCGCGTCGAGGTCGATCGGGTCGTCGTCGCGGTAGCCGACGAACGTTTCGTCAGGGTCGTGGCCGGTCGCGTACGCGGTGCCGGCGGCATAGGCCGGGCCGGTCCCGTAGGCGGGGCCCGCGGCGTACGCGGGGCCGGTCCCGTAGGCCGGGCCGGGCTCGTAGTCGTCGTCCTCGTGGTCCGCCATGAGGTGCGGGTCGTCGAAGTCCTCGTCCGGGTCGTGCGAGAAGTCCTCGTCGCCGTGCTCGTACGCCTGCTCGAAGCGCTCGCCGTGGGTGGCCACCCGGTCCCACTGGATCTTGATGCGGCGCGCGTCGGAGACGGCGACCAGGGCGGGCAGCGTGTCGCCGGCGTCGGGCCACTTCAGCACCGGCACCCGCGGATCGTTCATGATCACCGTCTGCCCGGGGTGGCCCGGCGCGTCCACCAGCACCTGCATCTCGCACCGGCCGAACTCCAGGTTGACCGGGGGCTCGGACACCTTGACCACGTGCACCGTGCCGGCCACGTACGCCTTGTCGGCGCCGAGCATCGACGCGGTGGTGAGCAGCGCCACGCCGACCACGACCATGGCCACGCCGACCGCGCCGAGCGGCCAGCTGCCCAGGCCCGCGGCCATCGAGATGACGAACAGGCCCAGGACGCCGAGACACACGGCGGTGGTCACCCGGCCGGGCCGGACCGGTTTACGCCCCAACCGTGCCAACGCGTGCCTCCCCGAGCGCTGTGTACTGACCACAGCGCGCCGCCTCCCCGCAACGCTGTGTCTTCAATCCATGACCTTAGGCGGGTCCGTCGATCGAGAAAAGTGCCGCCGGGTAGGCTGGTGAACCCGCCTCGCATCGCCGCAGGTGGGGACATGTGTCGCCTTCAAGGAGGAAGTTCGTGGCGGAACGTTCGCTCGTGCTGATCAAGCCGGATGCGGTGCGCCGCGGCCTGGTCGGTGAGATCATCTCGCGGTTCGAGCGCAAGGGCCTCGCGATCGACGCCCTCGTGCTGCGCACGATGGACGCCGAGCTCGCCGACGCGCACTACGCCGAGCACGTCGAGAAGGCGTTCTACCCGCCGCTCAAGGACTTCATGACCGCCGGCCCGCTGGTGGCCGCGATCGTCTCCGGCGACCAGTCCATCGCGGTGATCCGCGCCCTGGTCGGCGCGACCGACGGCCGGGCCGCGGCCGCGGGCACCATCCGCGGCGACCTCTCGCTGTCCAATCGCGAGAACCTCGTGCACGCCTCCGACTCGGCCGAGTCCGCCGATCGCGAGATCAAGCTCTGGTTCCCCGAACTGTCGTAGCCCCTTCCTACGGTGGCGCCCATGTCGGTAGCCACCTATTCGTACGCGAGGTCCTCCGCGCTGACCGCGGAGGGCCTCGATCTGCAGACGTCCGGCGGGAGCGGGACGCACCCCCGGTTCTTCGACGGCTTCATGACCACGCCGCAGACGGTCGCCCAGGGCCTGCTGGCCGTCGCCGAGGTCGCCCGGGCGCGCTACTTCCAGCGCACCGACTGGGCAAGCCTCGACCCGGTCGTCACCGGCAGCGACGAGATGCTGCGGTTCGAGTCGTTCAGCGGCTGCTGCGGGGTCTACGCGCGGATGGACGTGCTCCCGTCCGGTCTGGACGGTGAGCGGCCCGAGCACGGCACCACCAACGTGGACGTCAACGTGCCGCTGCAGCTCGCGCTGGCCCGCGTCGGCGGGCTCGACCCGCTGCACCTGGCCGTCGGCCCGCAGGACCTCACCGTGTCCACGATGGACGGCTCGGTGGTCGAGCGCAAGGTGCCGCTGCCGGGGCGCTGGCTGCGCGGGTTCGCCCAGGTGCACGCGATCACGGCGGGCATGGAGCCGCGGCTTCGCGTCGACGCCGCCCAGGCCGCGGACTTCCTGCGCCGCCTGCCCAAGGGCCGCGACACGCTGTGGGTGGTGCCGGCCGGGCGGGGCCTGCGGCTGACCGCCCGCGCCGTGCCCGGTGCGGTCTGCCTGGCCGGCACCGACCGGCTGGGCGCGCTGCGCGGCCTGGTCCGCCACGCGGGCACGCTCACCGTGTACGGCCCGGCCGTGCGCCCCGGCAGCGGCCCCGTCGCCTCGGTCTGGGAGCTGGCCACGCCGACGCTGCGGCTGTCGCTGACCCTGTCGCCGGAGCCGTACCGCGGCTTCTCCGGGGAGGGCGCCGTGCTGGAGTCGCTGGCCGCCGACGACGTCGCCGACGCCGCCGACCGGATCAGCGAGGTGCTCGCGCTGGCGCCCACCCTCGACACCGACGCGCTGGCCGTCGCCACCGGGCTGCCGTCCGAGCGGGTGCGCTCCGGGCTGGCGCTGCTGGGCACCGCCGGGCGGGTCGGCTACGACGTGGCCGAGGCGACGTACTTCCACCGCGTGATGCCGTTCCCGGCCGCCGCCGAGAAGCTCAACCCGCGCCTGGCCGGGGCGCGCTCGCTCATCGCGGCGGGCGCGGTCACCGTCACCGCGGACCTGGCTCTGGTACGCGGCAACGACGCGACGTACCAGGTGCGGCTCGCGGACGGAGCACCCGCCGGGTGCACCTGCCCCTGGTGGGCCAAGCACCGCGGCGACCGGGGCCCCTGCCGCCACCAGCTCGCCGTCACCCTGACCCTCGCCGGCACGCTGACCGGGGCCGCGTCGTGATCGCGCAGCCGATGACGACCCTGCCGCCGACGGCCACGCCCGCGCAGTCGACGGCCACGGCGCAGCCGAGCGCCGCGACCGTGCAGCCGGCGGCTGGCGCGGATGCGGCCGGGCGGGCGCTGACCGGGTCGTGGGCGGAGCTGCGGCACGCGCTGGACACGTCGTCGCCGCAGCGGGTGCTGGACTGGGTGCGGGCGGCCGACGAGAAGCAGCGCCGTGCCGTGTTCACCGACGTCGTGGCGCACCAGCGGCGCGCCTCGGACTGGCGGGACTGGCGGGCATGGCAGCGCCGCCACGGGGCGTACGCCGTCGCGCTGGCGGGTTGTGCCTCCACCGCCAAGAAAGCCGCCACCGCGCTCAGCCGCGGCGAGATGCGCTGGACCGACCTGTCCGCCGAGCAGGCGCGCATGCTGGAGGCGCTGCGGCTGCGGGCGGTGCCGTGGGTGGGCGACCTGGCGCACGCCATGGCCGAGCGGCTGCCCGCCGAGGGCGGCAACTGGGACCTCGTCGACGCGCTGGTGCGCGAGAGCGGCTGCCCGGCACCCACGAACGAGCAGTTCGTCGGCGGCTGGATCGACCAGGTGCGCGAGGCCGCCGACCCCCAGGCCGAGCTGCGCAAGAGCCCCTACACGGCCGAGCTGCTGCCCGCCGTGTTCACCCACGACCGGCTCGGGCCCCGCCTGGACCAGACGTACGGCGGGCGCGGCTTCCTGCGCTCGCTGGCGGCGCTGAGCCAGGACGACCCGGCGGTGCGCGTACAGCTGCTCGACGGCTGCCGCGCCCGGCTGCTGCGCGGCGGGCGGCCGGGCGAGCTGCGCGGGTACGCCCGGCTGCACGACGAGCTCGCCCCCGCACCGGCGGAGACGGCCGCGGGCGCCGCCGACTACGTGCGGCTGGTGGAGACCGGCAGCCCCACCGTGGCGGGCCTGGCACAGCGGGCGCTGCGCGCCGCGGATGAGGCCGGGGCGCTCGGCTGGGACACGGTGCGTGACGTCGCCGAGGTGGCGCTCGCCCGTCCCGAGAAGACGCTCGCGAAGGCGCAGGCGACCTGGCTGCGCCAGGCGGCGCGGCGGCGGCCCGAGCACGCGGCCGAGATCGCGGCGCTGCTCGCCCCGCCAGAGGAGGTGCGGGAGCTGCCCGTGCCGGTGACGCTGCCGGTGCCCGTACCGGCGCCGCTCGGCCCGCCGCTGCAGACGCTGCCGCAGCTCGTCGAGGAGCTGTCGGCGCTGCTGGCGGGCGACTGGTCGGTGCCGACCGTGGAGCGGGTGCTGGCCGCGATCGCGCACTGGCGAGTCCACGACCAGGACGGTCTGGCCGCTGCCGTGCGCCCGCTCGTCGACGCCGCCCACCAGCAGTGGTGGGGCAGGCTGTCGGAGCAGCTGCGCGAGGTGCTGCTGACGGCGGCGTGCGCCCCGGGGCGCACCG
>NZ_JBFAOU010000233.1:0-10537 GCF_040675365.1 Catellatospora sp. NPDC049609
GTCAGGATGTGCAGTGAGACTGCACATCCTGACCAGAACTCGCGATCAAGCCCCGCGGGCCCCGCGGGCCGCGCGGGCCGCGCGGGGCGTGCCGGTCAGAGTTCCGGGCCGGGTTTCATGTCGTTGCGCAGGGCGCTGGCCTTCTGGGAGAGGCGGTCGGCGGCCTCCTCGGCGGTGGGCTTGGCGCCGGTGGGCGGCTTGACGTCCGACGGGGTCTCGCCGGGGTACTTCGGCTGGACCATGGTGTCGCCGCGGTCCTTGGTGAGCGCGCTCGCCGCCTCCTGCTCGGCCGCGCGGGCCTTGAGGTGCGCCGACACCCGGCCGCTCTCCTCCTCGATCTTGTCGAGGGCCCGTTCCCAGCGGGCGCGCATCGGGGCGATGAGGCCGCCGCCGACGCCCACGATCAGGATGCCCGCGATGGTGGCGAGGATGGCGACGAGCACCGGCATGGTGATGGTGGTGGCGATGCCGGCCTGGTTGAGCGCGGCGATGGCGCCGAGCGCGATGATCGCGATCTGGGCGACGCGCCCGACGGTGCGCCCGTACGAGAAGTGCGCGAGCGCGTTGCTGATGACGTTGAAGACGGCGTTCGCGATGGCCACGGCCACCACGATGATCACGCAGGCCACGATGAGGCGCGGCAGCCAGGCGATCACGTCGTCGATCAGGTTGCTGATCGGGTTGGGCCCGAACACGCTGAACGCGAGCTGGAACGTGAACAGCAGCAGGGCGTAGTAGACGACCATCCCCACCAGCCCGCTGGGGGTGTACCGGCCGGTCCAGCGGTCCATCCCCGTGCGCTGAGCGAGGTGGTTGAACCTGGCCTTGGCCAGGCCCTTGTCGACGAGCGAGCCGATCACCTTGGCGATGATCCAGCCGATGACCAGGATGGCGGCGCAGGCGAGGATCTTGAGGCCGATGTACGCCAGTGCGCCGAGCGTGACCTGCAGAGTCGGGTTCACGGTGGTTCCCCCTCCGCTTCCAGCGGATGTTGTCAGCCGCAGACTACGGCGGCGCGGGGGCCGGTGATCGCCGTTTGGGGGCGAAACCCCACGGACGGCTGATCGGGCCGGCGAGCAGCGAGCATCGACGTGCCTCGTCGCGGCGTCGCGCCGTTAACATCAGCGACGCGCCCGACACGCGCGGGAAACACCTCCGCCACGCGGTCGAGGGCGGGGCGGCCTGCCTGCGGAGGGGCTCCGGCGCACTTACTAACTGGGAAGTAGCTTCTCAGAATGTGGACGTGTGATCAATCTGTGTCTGGTGGACACCCAGGACGTTTAACGTAGACTCAACACTCACAGACTCGTCCCCATGCTCGTGCGACCCGCGCGAGAGAGTCCGTGTACCGCTGAACCTGCGGGTTCACTCAGGGCCGACGTCGTCCCGCTCGGATAGGACCGCATACGAACCCGGCCAGCCCCCGCGCCATCGCTGTCGCGGCGTGAGCCTCCACCCCGTTCGTGGCCGATACCGAATGATCATTCCCCGTGACGACAGGAGGCCCGGTGGCATCGCCGTACCCGCACCCCCTGCAGCCCTCGACGGCGGCGCCAGCCGCTGTCGGCCTCTACGACCCCGCCTTCGAGCACGACTCCTGCGGCGTCGCGTTCGTCGCCGACGTGCACGGCCGCCGCAGTCACGACGTGGTGGCCCGGGGCCTTTCCGCGCTGTGCCGGCTGGACCATCGCGGCGCCCGCGGCGCCGAGACCACCACCGGTGACGGCGCCGGCATCCTGCTGCAGGTGCCCGACGCGTTCCTGCGCGAGGTGGTGGACTTCCCGCTGCCGCCCGCCGGGCAGTACGCGACCGGCCTGGTCTTCCTGCCGACCAACGGCGCCGACGAGGCCCGCGCGATGACCGTGCTGGAGAAGTACGCCCTCGTCGAGGGCGCGCAGATCCTCGGCTGGCGCGACGTGCCGGTGGACGCCGACGGCCTGGGCGCGACGGCAGAGAACGCGCGCCCGCGCATCCGCCAGGTCTTCCTCAGCGCGCACAGCATCGCGGCCCACCGCTACGGCGAGCAGCTCAGCGGCCTGGAGCTGGAGCGCGTGGCGTACTGCGTGCGCAAGCAGACCGAGCGGGAGACCCGCGAGCGCGGCGTCCCGATGTACTTCCCGTCGCTGTCCGGCCGCACCATGACCTACAAGGGCATGCTGACGCCCGACCAGCTGGGCACGTTCTTCCCGGACCTGGCCGACCCGCGCGTGGTCAGCGCGATCGCGCTGGTGCACTCGCGGTTCTCCACCAACACCTTCCCGAGCTGGCCGCTGGCCCACCCGTACCGCTTCATCGCGCACAACGGCGAGATCAACACCATCCGGGGCAACAAGAACTGGATGCAGGCCCGCGAGGCGCTGCTGGCCAGCCCGCTGCTGCCGGGCAACCTGCGCCGGCTGTTCCCGATCTGCACGCCGGAGGCGTCCGACTCGGCGAACTTCGACGAGGTGCTGGAGCTGCTGCACCTGGCCGGGCGCAGCCTGCCGCACGCGGTGCTGATGATGATTCCGGAGGCGTTCGAGAACGACCCGGTGATGGACCCCGCGAAGCGGGCGTTCTACCAGTTCCACGCGAGCCTGATGGAGCCGTGGGACGGCCCGGCCAGCGTGGCGTTCACCGACGGCACGGTCGTCGGCGCGGTGCTGGACCGCAACGGCCTGCGCCCGGGGCGCTGGTGGCGCACCGAGGACGGCCTGGTCGTGCTGGGCAGCGAGGCGGGCATGCTCGACCTCGACCCGGCCACGGTCGTCGCGAAGGGCCGCCTGGAGCCCGGGAAGATGTTCCTCGTCGACACCGAGGCGGGCCGCGTCATCTCCGACGAGGAGATCAAGAGCGAGCTGGCGTCGGCGCAGCCGTACGCCGAGTGGCTGCACGGCGGGCTGATGCACCTGGAGGGCCTGCCCGAGCGCGAGCACATCGTCTACACCCACGACTCGGTGCAGCGCCGCCAGCAGACCTTCGGCTACTCCGAGGAGGAGCTGAAGATCCTGCTGGCGCCGATGGCGCGGGCCGGGGCCGAGCCGCTGGGCTCGATGGGCACCGACACCCCGATCTCGCCGCTGTCGACCCGGCCGCGGCTGCTCTACGACTACTTCCACCAGATCTTCGCGCAGGTCACCAACCCGCCGCTGGACGCGATCCGGGAGGAGATGGTCACCAGCCTCTCGCTGACCATCGGCCCCGAGGGCAACCTGCTGGACCCGAACGCGTCGAGCTGCCGCCAGATCGTGCTGCCGTACCCGATCATCGACAACGACGAGCTGGCGAAGATCATCTCGATCGACGACGACGGCAACCTGCCCGGCTTCCAGGCGGTGCGCGTGTCGGGGCTGTACCCGCTGCGCGACGGCGCGGCCGGCCTGCGGGCCCGGCTGACCGAGATCTGCCGGCACGTGTCCGAGGCGATCGAGGACGGCGTGCGCATCCTGGTGCTGTCGGACCGCGACTCCACGGCCGACCTGGCGCCGATCCCGTCGCTGCTGCTCACCGCGGCGGTGCACCAGCACCTGGTGCGGGAGCAGACGCGTACGCAGGTCGCGCTGATCGTCGAGTCCGGCGACTGCCGCGAGGTGCACCACGCCGCGGTGCTGGTCGGCTACGGCGCCGCCGCGGTCAACCCGTACCTGGCGTTCGAGAGCGTCGAGGACCTGATCACCACCGGGATCCTGCCGAACATCGCCCCGGAGAAGGCCGTGCGCAACGTCGTCAAGGCGCTGGGCAAGGGCATCCAGAAGATCATGTCGAAGATGGGCATCTCGACCGTGTCGTCGTACTGCGGCGCGCAGGTGTTCGAGGCGGTGGGCCTGTCCGCGGACCTGGTCGAGCGGTACTTCACCGGCACGCCCAGCCGCATCCAGGGCATCGGGCTGAACGAGATCCACGCCGAGGTCGCCGCGCGGCACGCGGTGGCGTACCCGACCAACCCGGCGGAGCAGACGCACCGGCGGCTGGAGGTCGGCGGCGAGTACCAGTGGCGCCGCGAGGGCGAGATCCACCTGTTCAACCCGGAGACGGTGTTCCTGCTCCAGCACGCCACCCGCTCGGGCCAGTACGACGTGTTCCAGCGCTACACCGAGAAGGTGGACGGGCTGGCCGCGCAGGCCGGTTCGCTGCGCGGGCTGTTCCGGTTCGCCGAGGCCACGCCGATCCCGATCGAGGAGGTCGAGCCGGTCACCGAGATCGTGAAGCGGTTCGCCACCGGCGCGATGTCGTACGGCTCCATCTCGGCCGAGGCGCACGAGACCCTCGCCATCGCGATGAACCGCATCGGCGGCAAGTCCAACACCGGCGAGGGCGGCGAGGACGTCGACCGCCTGTACGACCCGCGCCGCCGCTCCGCGGTCAAGCAGGTCGCCTCCGGCCGCTTCGGCGTGACCACCGAGTACCTGGTGCACGCCGACGACATCCAGATCAAGATGGCGCAGGGCGCCAAGCCCGGCGAGGGCGGCCAGCTGCCCGGCAACAAGGTGTGGCCGTGGATCGCCAAGACCCGGCACGCCACGCCGGGTGTCGGCCTGATCTCGCCGCCGCCGCACCACGACATCTACTCCATCGAGGACCTGGCGCAGCTGGTGTACGACGTCAAGTGCGTCAACCCCGGCGCGCGGGTGCACGTGAAGCTGGTCAGCGAGGTCGGCGTCGGCACGGTCGCGGCGGGCGTGGCCAAGCTGAAGGCCGACGTCATCCTGATCTCGGGCCACGACGGCGGCACCGGCGCGTCCCCGCTGAACTCGCTCAAGCACGCGGGCACCCCGTGGGAGCTGGGCCTGGCCGAGACGCAGCAGACGCTGCTGCTCAACGGCCTGCGCGACCGGGTCACCGTGCAGGTGGACGGCCAGCTCAAGACGGGCCGCGACGTGATCGTGGCGGCGCTGCTGGGCGCGGAGGAGTTCGGCTTCGCCACCGCCCCGCTGATCGTCGAGGGCTGCGTCATGATGCGGGTGTGCCACCTGGACACCTGCCCGGTCGGCATCGCCACCCAGAACCCGGTGCTGCGCGAGCGGTTCACCGGCAAGCCGGAGTTCGTGGAGAACTTCTTCTGGTTCCTGGCCGAGCAGGTGCGCGAGCAGCTGGCGGCGCTGGGCCTGCGCAGCATCGACGAGGCCGTGGGCCGGGTCGACCTGCTCGACCTCGCGCCCGCGACCGAGCACTGGAAGGCGCACGGGCTGGACCTGTCGCCGGTGCTGGCCCAGCCGGGCTCGCCGTACGGCGACGCGCCCCGCCGGGTGCGCGGGCAGGACCACGGCCTGGACGCCTCGCTGGACAACGTGCTGCTGCGCCACGCCGAGCCGGCGCTGCTGGCGGGCACGCCGGTGCGCTTCGACGTGAGCGTGCGCAACGAGCACCGCAGCGTCGGGGCGATGCTGGGCGGTGAGGTCGTGCGGCGCGCGGGAGGGGCGGGCCTGCCCGACGGCACCATCGACGTGACCCTGCACGGCACGGCTGGGCAGTCGTTCGGCGCGTTCGTGCCGCGCGGTGTCACGCTGCGCCTGATCGGCGACGCCAACGACTACGCGGGCAAGGGCCTGTCCGGCGGGCGGCTGATCGTGCGCCCGGACGCGCGCAGCCCGTTCGCCGCGGAGGACCAGATCATCGCGGGCAACACCCTGCTCTACGGCGCGACCTCGGGTGAGGCGTACCTGCGGGGCCGGGTCGGCCAGCGGTTCGCGGTGCGCAACTCCGGCGCGACCGCGGTGGTCGAGGGCGTGGGCGACCACGGCTGCGAGTACATGACCGGCGGCACCGTGGTGGTGCTCGGCCCGACCGGGCGCAACTTCGCCGCGGGCATGTCCGGCGGCGCGGCGTTCGTGCTCGACCTGGACCCGCTGCTGGTCAACCGGGAGCTGGTGGACCTCGGCCCGGTGGGCGGGGTCGAGGCGGAGGGCCTGTTCGAGATCGTCGAGCGGCACTTCCAGGAGACGGGTTCGGTGGTGGCGGAGAAGCTGCTCGCCGACTGGGCGGGCAGCGTGGAGCGCTTCACCGCCGTGGTCCCGCGCGACTACAAGCGCGTGATCGAAGCAATGCGGGCCGCCGAGGCTGCCGGCCGCGACATCGACGCCGCGGTCATGGAGGTGGCACGTGCCTGACCCGAACGGTTTCCTGCGCTACGGCCGGCGCATGCCGGCCCGCCGGCCGGTGCCGGTGCGCATCATGGACTGGCGCGAGGTGTACCCCTCCGCCGACGACGAGCTGATCCGCGAGCAGGCGGGCCGCTGCATGGACTGCGGCATCCCGTTCTGCCACGAGGGCTGCCCGCTGGGCAACCGCATCCCGGACTGGAACGACCTGGTCCGCACCGGCAACTGGAACGCCGCGATCCAGTCGCTGCACAGCACCAACAACTTCCCGGAGTTCACCGGGCGGCTGTGCCCGGCGCCCTGCGAGGCGTCGTGCGTGCTGGCGATCGGGGACACCGCGGCGGCGGGGGCCTCCGGCGGCGCGGTGACCATCAAGCAGGTCGAGGTCGAGATCATCAACCGGGCGTACGTCAACGGCCGGGTCCGCCCGCAGCCCGCGACCACGCCGTCGGGCCGGTCGGTGGCCGTGGTCGGCTCCGGCCCGGCGGGTCTGGCGGCGGCGCAGCAGCTCGCGCGGGCCGGGCACACCGTCACCGTGTACGAGCGCGACGACGCGATCGGCGGCCTGCTGCGCTACGGCATCCCGGACTTCAAGCTGGAGAAGCACCACATCGACGCCCGGGTCGAGCAGCTGCTGGCCGAGGGCGTGCAGTTCCGCACCGGCGTGAACGTCGGCGTGGACGTGTCGGCCGCGCAGCTGCGCGCCGAGCACGACGCGGTGCTGCTGGCCACCGGCGCGCTGGCCGGGCGCGACACCGAGACCCCGGGCCGCGAGCTGTCCGGCATCCACATGGCCATGACCCACCTGGCGCAGGCCAACGTGGCCGTCGCCGGGGGACCGCAGCCCGAGATCACCGCCGCCGGCAAGCACGTGGTGATCATCGGCGGCGGCGACACCGGCGCGGACTGCCTGGGCGTGGCCCACCGGCAGGGCGCGGCCTCGGTGCTGCAGCTCGACCGGTACCCGCAGCCCCCCGAGGCCCGCGACGAGACGCGCGACCCGTGGCCGACCTGGCCGTGGATCCTGCGCAACTACGCCGCGCACGAGGAGGGCGGCGACCGGGCGTTCTCCGTCGCGGTGCAGCGCTTCGTCGGCGACGAGGCGGGCCGCGTCCGGGCCATCGTGCTGGTCGACGTCATCGTCGAGCGGGTGAACGGGCGCGGTGTGGTGACCGAGGTCGCCGGCACCGAGCGCGAGGTCCCGGCGGACCTGGTGCTGCTGGCCATCGGCTTCGAGGGCACCGACGCGCTGCCGGCGCTGGAGCAGCTGGGCCTGGCCCGTAGCGCCCGCGGCACGGTGGAGTGCGGTCCGGACTGGCAGACCCCGGCCGAGGGCGTCTTCGTCGCCGGCGACGCGCACAAGGGGGCCTCGCTGATCGTGTGGGCGATCGCCGAGGGCCGCAGCGCCGCCGCGGCGATCCACCGCTACCTCGGCGGCGAGGGCAGCCTCCCGGCCCCGGTGGCGCCTTCCTCTCGCCCCCTCATCCCCGCCTGACCGACGAAAGGAAGGGCACCTTCTCCACGGATTCCGTTGTAGAAGGTGCCCTTCCTGACGCTCGGGTCAGCGGCCGGCGGGGTCGCGGCCGCTGTTGCGGCGCACCGGCAGCACGGTCACGTTGTCGGCCTGCAGCCGGGTCACCACCTCGAACAGCTCCTCCTGATCCTCGCGCAGCAGTTCCACCATCGCGCTGAGCTTGCCCAGGTCCTCGCGTACGTGCAGTTGCGGCGTCTCGGCTCCGACGGCCCCACGACCGGCCGCCTCCTCGAGCGTCTTGCTGTACTGCGCCAGCTGCTGGACGATGTCGCTCAACGCGGTGATCACGATGCGCATGTGCTCGCCGCGCTGGTGGTCGCGGGCCAGCTGCGCGATCTCGTGCTCGCGCAGCCGGTCGATGATGTGGCCGTTGGACAGCGCCACGGCGCCGGCCAGCATCAGCACCACGCCCAGCGCGGTGGCGGCGATGACCCTCGCGAGCATGCCGAGGTCCTTGCTGACGTTCGGCGTGGTCGGCCAGACCATCAGGTAGGCGACCAGCACCAGCACGAGGGTGAGGCCGCCCATGCACAGCCAGAACGCCCCACTTTTGACTTTGACAATCACCTGTCTTCCCTTCCGGGACAGCCGGGCGTCGGGCGTACGCGCCGAATGAGAACGAGCACTCAGCGTGCGCTCAGAGGTGCCGTGTGCGCTAGTAACACAGAGCGAATTCATTTACGGCGCCGAATTCTGGACCGCAGGACAGCGTGCCATCGTCCGGTCGTATCGACTCTGGGCGCTGGGGACATCACCGATTCAAAGAAGACGCATGTTGCAATTCGCACGTGCACGCTACGTCGAAATATCCCCAGAACAATGCATAAGTGGTTATGAATCGACCGTCACCTAACGTGTTGGCTTGAATGGACATCGACGTACATTAAAGAGGTGTTACATCTAATCGGACAGCTCGCCGCCGAGCTTCGTCACACTGCGTAGCAGTCGATCACTCTGAGCTGATCAGTGGACGTACGCCAGCATGGTCGTGAACACTCCGAAGGAGACGAACACGCCCAGGCCGAACACCACGCCCTCCGTGAACAGCAGCAGCAACGCGACCAGCGTGGTGCCGCCGTGCCGGCGGCGGTAGAGCTCCGTTGCCATGGCCCACCCTCTCAGCGTGGCACCCAGCCGTGCTTGACCAGCAGCGCCGCGACGTCCTCGCGCAGGTACCGGCGGTGGCCGCCGGCGGTGCGGGTGACCCGGAGCAGGCCGCGGTCGGCCCAGCGCTTGACCGTCTTGCGGTCCACCGGCAGGAGTGCGAGCACCTCGGCCGGCGTCATCATGTCGCGGCGGCCGACCCGCACCCCCGCCCCGTCGCGCAGCCCCGCGGCGTACGTGGCGGCCAGGACCGCCTGCAGCCGCGGGGACAGCTCGCCACCGTCGTACGCCCGTAACGCCAGCTCCCGCACGTGCGCGGGCAGGCGGGGGACCGGCGTGGCCTGTTCAGACACGGGCGTGCTCCCTGTTCGGTGGGCGGACCGGCCGGCGGGCCGCGGCGAGCTCGGCGTGCAGCGCCACCGCCTCGCCGCGGTAGCGGTCCCGCTCGCGGCACGCGCGCCGGGCCACCTCCTCCGCCTGCCGGGCGAGCAGGGTCTGCGCGACCAGCGCCGAGCGCAGCGCGTCCACCTCGACCCCCGCCCGCATCGCCTCCCGGTCGCACAGCCGGGCCA
Source organism: Catellatospora sp. NPDC049609 (assembly GCF_040675365.1). Classification (NCBI taxonomy): domain Bacteria; kingdom Bacillati; phylum Actinomycetota; class Actinomycetes; order Micromonosporales; family Micromonosporaceae; genus Catellatospora; species Catellatospora sp. NPDC049609. The sequence goes on from NZ_JBFAOU010000233.1 coordinate 9,288, forward strand.
GCCAGCGGGTCCACCGCGACCCGTCCATCAGAGCCACGCCTGACGTGAGGAGGGGACCTGCGGGTACGCCCCGGTGGCGGTGTGCCGCCCGTGGTAGTCGACCGCCGGGTACGGCGGCACCGCGTCGATGTACGCGGTGACCTCCGGGTCGGCCTCCGGGCGGTGCACGGCCGGCACGGCGGCCGATCCGTGCGCCGTGGCGTGCCTGGTGCTCGGGACCGGATCGCCGGCCGGGCCGGTGGAGCGCCACCGGGATCCGCCCGGCCGGCGCCGGTGCAGGGCGCGGCGCCAGAACGTGACGGCCGCACGCCGCCGCGCGGCCTGCGCGTCGGTCGGGTCGTCGGCCTGCCACCACCTGCCCTCGCTCCCGTCGACCCGGTCGAGGATCAGCTTCGCCTCCTCGACCATGGTCAGCCGCCGGCGGAACAGGAACAGCGTGGTGGAGAAGCTGACCGCGACCACCGCGCCGGTGTAGAGGGTGAGCAACCCGGTGGACAGCGTCATGACCTGCTCTCCTCGAAGCCGTCGGGGAGCAGCCGGCCCAGCATCCGCACCGCGCGGCACTGCAGCGCCTTGACGGCGCCCTCGCTCTTGCCCATCGAGCGGGCGGTCTCCGCGGTGGAGAGCCCGACCAGGAAGCGCAGTGCGATGCAGCGCTGCTGCGAGGGGTTGAGCTTCTTGACCGCCTCGAGCAGGGCGAGGTTGTTGACGTGGTCCATGGCGACCCGGTCCGGAGCGCCGTCGAGGCTGAACTCCTCCTGGTCGAAGTCCAGCACCTCGCCGCTGACCTCGAAGCGGTACCGGCCGGACTTGTAGTAGTCGGCCACGATGTGCCGCGCGATGGTGATCAACCAGGCGGCGAAGTCTCGTCCCTGCCAGCGGACGCTGCCGATGCGTTTGAGTGCGCGCAGGAAGGTGTCGGACGTCAGGTCCTCGGCGGTGGGGCTGTGCCGGACCCGGAAGTAGATGAAGCGGAAGACCGCGGGGGCGTACTGCGTGTAGATCTTCCCGAACGCCTCGGTGTCGCCCTGCTGCGCTCGCTCGACCAGTTCCCATACGTACGACTGCTCCTCGGGCACCGCCCCGGCGAACGGGGTGGCGCGGCTGTCCGGCGTGACCGCTGTCGGGCTCATCCGAGCGACACCCGGCCCTTGCGTGTCATGAGCACGTAGGTTGCTCCTCTTCTGGCGGGGGGATTCCTCGATCGAGGGCCCGCCGGACCGGGGTTCACGATCCGGCGGGCCCGGGCG
>NZ_JBFAOU010000234.1:0-10514 GCF_040675365.1 Catellatospora sp. NPDC049609
GAAGACACGACGAGCCCATCGACGCGGCATCCAAAAAGGATCTGCGATCGGACCAGCAACCGCCACCGTCAGCTATTGCGCACAAGATCGTAAGAAGGTGCCCTTCCTCAACGCGGAGCGTGAAGAAGGTGCCCTTCCTTACCAGGGCAGGGTGTGGGAGCCCGCGGGGAGCGGGATGTCGCGGTCGGGGAGGGAGAGCGTGATCGGGCCGTCGGTCTCGACGGTCAGGGCGGTGTCGTCGGCGATGAGGGTGAGCCGGGTGTCTCCGCAGCGGAGGTTGCGGATGCCGGTGCGGCCGGGCAGGTGGCGGCGGTAGCGGACGGTGCGGGTGAGGGCGTCGACGCGCAGGCCGAGGACGTGCTCGATGAGCATGGAGATGGGGGCGAGCGCGGACCAGCCGCAGAAGTCGGGGCGTACGTCCGTCCGGTCGTCCTTGGCGGTGGCCGGGGCGGGACGGGTCGGCGAGTACGCCTCCCAGATGGTCGCGGGGGCGTAGTCGGCCCAGGTGCGGGCCATGTGGCGGATCAGGGTGAGCGACGCGGAGTGCGCGAGGGCCTCGTGGCCGTGGTCGGCCAGGGCGCGGGCGCTGGCGTAGGCGACCGGGATCCAGACCCCGCCGCGCCAGTACATGCCGTCGGGGCGGAACTCCGGGTCGTTGCGGGCCACCGACGGCCAGGGCACCGTTCCCCCGAAGCAGGCGGGGTCGGCCAGCGCGTTCGCCAGCGCGTCGGCCTGCGCGGTGTCGCAGACCCCGGCGAGCAGCGGCCAGTACGCCGCGGGTGTGCGTACCCGGTGGAAGTTGTAGGGCTCTTCGTCGAACCGGTCGTAATAGGTCGCGTCCTCGGCGCACCAGAAGTCGTCGACCAGCTCGGCGAGGCGCGCGTGGTGCGCGTCGTACTCCGCGGCGATCCCGTCCTCGCCGATGAGCCGGGCGAGGTTGGCGATGGAGCGGGCCGACAGGGCCTGCTGGGCGGCGACGTCGTACCAGAGGATGTCGCCGGAGGTGCCGTGCTCGCCCTGGATCGGGGCGCGGGGCGTGTTGTCCATGCCGCTGCACACGCCCTCCCACCGGTAGCCGCGCGGCACGCGCTCGACCGTGGTCGGGATGGTGCTGTGCGGGAAGCGGCTGCCGGCGGGCGTGTCCTCCATGAACGCGAAGTGCTGCTGCAGGTAGCGCTTGTCGCGCAGCAACCGGCGGACCCGGTCCAGGTCACCGGTGTGGCGGACGTACTCCTCCTCGGACCAGGCGAACAGCGGCGGGTTGTCCGGGTGGTGGATGCGCAGCGAGGACGGCTCGCCGTCGTACATCGGGCGGTAGAAGTTGTCGAAGCTCTCCACGCCGGGGAACAGGTCGGGGGCGTACTTGCAGAAGTGCGCCATGAAGCAGGTGTCCCAGATCCAGATGGTGTCCGGATCGAAGCCCTCGTCCATGTACGGCGAGCGCGGCACCCCGTCCCGCGACACCACGTGGTCGGCGGCCAGCTCCCAGGCGGCCCAGTACAGGTCGACCAGCGCGGGTTCGGCGTCGAGCACCGGCTCGGGCAGCGCGGCCCGGTCCAGCGGCGGACGGCGGCCGGCGTGCGCCGAGGCGTCGGGCACGGCGGTGGGCTGAGAGACGGTCATTTGATCTCCGCGATGGCGACGCCCTTGTCGATGTACTTCTGACCGAGGGCGTACAGGACGATGGGTGGGATGAGCGAGATGACGATGGCCGCCATCAGCATGGGCAGCGACGAGCCGAAGGGCGAGGTGAAGTAGAGCAGGCCCAGCGGCAGGGTGCGGTTCTCCTCGCCGGTCAGGTAGATCAGCGGGCCGAACAGCTCGCGCCAGCTGCCCAGGAACGTGAACACCGCGACCACGATGATCACCGGCTTGGACTGCGGCAGGATGATGTGCCACCAGGTGCGCAGGGTGCCGCAGCCGTCGATGCGGGCGGCCTCGTCGACCTCGCGGGGCAGGCTGAGGAAGAACTGCCGGAACAGGAAGATCTCGAACGCGGCGCCGAACAGCTTGGGCACCAGCAGCGGGTAGAAGGTGTCGATCCAGCCGATGTCGCGGTAGAAGCGGTACAGCGAGATCGTCATGACCTGGCCGGGCAGCATCATCGTGGCGAGCACGACCATGAACAGCGCGTTGCGGCCGGGGAAGCGGAACCGGGAGAACCCGTACGCCACGAACGACGACGACAGGATGTTCACCACCACGGCGTACACGGCCAGCCACAGGCTGTTGCCGATGTAGTGGAGGAACTCGTACTTGAAGATGACGTCGGTGAAGTTCTCCCAGCGGAACGGGCTGGGGATCCACTCGAACGGCACCGCGAAGTACTGGTTGGTGTCCTTGAGCGACTGCGACACCAGCCACACGAACGGGAACAGCAGCAGCAGGCAGAACAGGCTCAGCGCGGTGATCCGCGCGGTCAGCTCCCAGCGCACCCGGGGGTTGCGCCTGCGCCGCACGGTGACGGGCGGCTCGGCCGCAACGGCGGACGGCGCGTCGCCGCGCCGCGGCTTGTCCAACACGTCTTGCATCGAATCCTCCGGTGGGTGGGCCGCGGTCAGTTCTGGTCGGCGTCGCCGTACGCGGTGAAGCGCCGGGCCAGCCAGAGCACCAGGCCGGTCAGCACCAGGGTGGCGGCGAACATGATGAACGCCAGCGCCGAGGCGTAGCCCATGTCCTGGTAGACGAAGCCCTTGACGTACAGGTAGGTCACGAAGGTGCCCAGGCTGTTCTCGTAGCCCAGCGGGTTGCCGGTGGCGACGCCGCCGCTGTTGGCGAAGGCCAGCGGGGTCTCGAAGACCTGGATGTGGCCGATCAGCGCCATGACGGTGTTGAAGACGATGACCGGCGACAGCAGCGGCAGGGTGACCTTGCGGAACATCTGCCACGGTCCGGCCCCGTCGACCCGGGCGGCCTCGAAGTAGCTGGCCGGAATGCCCTTGAGCCCGGCCAGGAAGATCAGCATGGTGCCGCCGGCGAACCACACGTTGACCAGGATCAGCGCGACCAGCGCCAGCCAGGGCTTCTCCGAGTCGCCGAGCCAGTTCACCGGCTCGGTGCCGAACAGGCTCAGGAACATGTTCGCCAGGCCGACCTCGCCGCCGCGGAACACCTGCTTGAACAGGTACGCGGTGGCGATGCCGACGAGCAGGCTGGGCACGTAGATCAGGGTGCGGAAGACGTGGTTGCCCCGGAAGTCCTTGAACAGCAGCAGGGCCAGGCCGAGACCGAGGGCGATCGAGATCACCGTCGAGCCGATCACGTAGATCAGCATGTTGCCGGCGATGGTGGAGAACACCGGGTCGTCGGTGAGGATCTTCTCGTAGTTGTCGGTGCCCACGAACCGGATGGTGCGGAACACGTTGGCCTTGGCGAGGCTGGTCATGAACGCGGCGATGAGCGGCGCGACACCGAACATCAGGAAGCCCAGCAGCCATGGGCTGATGTAGAGGTAGCCCTGCACGCCCTCGCGCCGCCACCAGCGCCGCTTCGGGCGCGGCCGCTGCTCGGCCGAAACCATGGTCATGCTGTACGCCTCCGGTCGGAACCTGTGGAACGGCAGTGAACGGGCCGAACGCGGACCGGCGGCCCCCGTGGCGGCCGGTCGGGCCGGTGCGGCCCCGCGTGAACCTGCGGGGCCGCACCGGCGGGTCACGCTACTGCGACAGCAGCGCGTTGCCCTTCTTCTCGATCTCGGCGGCGGCCTGCTCGGGGGTGAGCTTGCCGCGGCCCAGGTCGTCGATGATCAGGCCGACGTCCTTGCCCAGCTCCTCCTTGACGGTCAGCAGACCGGGGCGGAAGGCCGGCACGGAGGCCAGCAGGGTCGGCGCGAACTCCTTCGGGGTGATGAAGTCCGGCAGCTTCTCCAGCGCGGCCTTGTCCACCGGCACGTCGCTGAACTTGGCGAACTCGACCTGGTTCTCGGTCTTGAGCATCCACTTGAGGAACTCCCACGCCTGCTGCTGGTGCTCGCTCTCCGCGGAGATCGCGTACCCGTTGGCGCCGGAGTAGAGGACCAGGCTGTCGCCGACCTTCGGCAGCGGGAAGACGCCGATGTTCGGGGACTTGGCCGCGATGTCGGCGAAGTTCCAGGGGCCGACCCGGGCCATGGCCACCTTGCCGGTACGCAGGCTGTCGAGGTCGCCGTTGAGCCACTGGTTCTCGCGCTGCTCGTCGATCGGGGGCACGATCTTGTCAGTGAACAGGCTGGCGTAGTCGGCGAGGCCCGCGATGCCCTGCGGGGAGTTGATGGTGACCTTCGTCGGGCTGACGAAGTTGTCGTACATCGAGCCGCCGCGCATGGCGATCAGCGACTCCCAGAAGTTGATGCTGCCCGGGTGCAGCGCGTACTGCGTCGCCTTGCCGGAGCCGTTGACCTTCGTGAGCTTCTTGGCCATCGCCTTGAACTCGTCGAACGTCATCACCTTGGTCGGGTCGGGGTCGGGCACCCCGGCGGCCTTGAACAGGTCCTTGTTGTAGCCGACCAGCGGCACGGAGATGCCGACCGGCATCGCGTACTGCTTGTCCTTCCAGCCGAAGACGCCGACCGGGCCGGGCTGGGCGCCGGCGACCGCGGGGCCGTAGTCGTCGAACTTCTTGAGGTCGGCGAAGACCTCGTTGTCGAAGTAGGACGCGGCGAAACAGGAGCACAGGCCGACCACGTCGTAGGCGTTGCCGCCGGCGGTGGTGGTCTTCACCTTGTCCCAGTACGCGTCCCAGGGCAGGAACTCAGACTTGATCTTGATGTTCGGGTGGCTCGCCTCGAACGAGTCGAGCCACTTGCGGTAGAGCGCGTCCTTCTCGGGGGTGTTGCTCCACCAGCCCCAGCTGATGGTCACCGGACCGCTGTCGTCGGCCGGGTCCTCGCCACCGCCGCAGGCGGCGGTGACGAGCGACGCGGCCAGCAGCAGCGCGGTCAGGACGACGCCGGGCCTCCGGCGGAACGTCCTGGTTCGAGGATGCTCCATAGTGAACTCCTGTGAGGTGCGATGCGCGGGGAAGGGTGCGGCGCGTCGCGACCGGCCGGCATCGGGCGGGCCTCCGGACCAAGGGGGCTCCGGCGGTCCTGTCACGATCCATCAGCCAGGCGCGATGGGTACTAAATCGAAACAGTGACCGGGACCATAGCCCGCCCTCGCGAGTACGTCAACACCGTGTTACGCCGGAAACTTTTTCGCAGCATCCGAAGGGGAGCATTGCCGCAGATGACGACGTGTTCGCAGCTAACCGAAGGCTCAGTTGTGCTTTCGCGCGGATCGACCGGGGTCTTCCGCTCGCCGGAGCGCACTGCTACTGTGCCGCTCCGTAACAAAATCGGTTTAGTAAACGACAGCCGGGAGCAGCACATGCGGGACGGAGGACGGTCGTGAAGCGACCCACCATCGCCGACATCGCCGACCGCGCGGGCGTCTCCCGGTCGGCGGTCTCGTTCGCGCTCAACGACCAGCCGGGCGTCTCGGAGGAGACCCGCCAGCGGGTGCTCGGCGTCGCGGCCGAGCTGGGCTGGCGCCCGCACAGCGCGGCCCGCGCCCTGCGCGGCGGCCGGGCCGGCGCGATCGGGCTGGCCCTGCAGCGCCCCGCGCGGCTGCTGGGCGCCGAGCCGTTCACCATGGAGCTGATCAGCGGCCTGGAGTCGGAGCTGTCGGCGCGCTCGTGCGGGCTCAACCTCCAGGTCGTCGAGGACACCGAGGCCGAGATCGCGACCTACCGCCGGTGGTGGGCCGAGCACCGGGTCGACGGCGTGATCGTGCTCAACCTGCGCGACGACGACCCGCGCGTGGCGGTGCTGGAGGACCTGCACCTGCCCGCGGTCGTCATCGGCGGCCCGGCCGGCACCGGCGCCCTGCCGAGCATCTGGTCGCAGGACGCGGCGGGCATGACCGACGTGGTGGAGTACCTCGCCGCGCTGGGCCACCGCCGCCTGGCCCACGTCGCGGGCGACCCGGTGATGCGCCACATCGTCGACCGCACCGCGGCCCTGCACGAGGTGTGCCGGCTGCGCGGGCTGCCCGAGCCGGTGACGGTGCGGGCGGACTACTCCGACGAGGACAGCGCGCAGGCCACCCGGCGGCTGCTGGCCTCGCCCGAGCGGCCGACGGCGATCATCTACCACACCGACCTGACCGCGGTCACCGGCCTGGAGGTCGCGCTGGAGATGGGCCTGTCCGTGCCGGACGAGCTGTCCCTGATCGCGTTCAACGACTCCCGGCTGTGCCGCCTGGTCAACCCGAAGCTCACCGCGCTGGCCCACGACATCCCGGGCCGGGGCGCCCAGGCCGCGCGCATGCTCTTCGCCGCGATCGACGGCGAGCGGGACGCCGGCTCCCAGCCCGCCGAGCCCTACCGGCTGCTGCCCCGCGGCAGCACCGGGCCCTACCGCCCGTCCCGCTAGCCGCCCCGCCCCGCGGGCCGGACACCGGTCCCGAGCACCGCACAGCCCGGCCGAGCACCGGCCGGGTCGCCGAAACCGCCCGCGAGGGCCCGCACCCCGAGGAGTGCCGCAGATGACCGCCGCCACGGAGACCGCGCCGCACGCGGGCGCCGCACCGTCGGAGTTCCCCGCGGGGTTCCGCTGGGGCGCGGCCACCGCGGCGTTCCAGGTCGAGGGAGCCCTGGACGCCGACGGGCGTACACCGTCCACCTGGGACACATTCACCGCCGTCCCCGGGCGGGTGCACGGCGAGCACCGGGCCGACGTCGCGGTGGACCACTACCACCGCTACCGCGAGGACGTGGCCCTCATGGCGGAGCTGGGCCTGAACACCTACCGCTTCTCGGTGTCCTGGCCGCGGGTGCAGCCCGACGGGCGCGGCCCGGCCAACCCGAAGGGGCTGGACTTCTACTCCCGGCTGGTGGACGAGCTGCTGGCCAACGGCATCGACCCGATGCTCACCCTCTACCACTGGGACCACCCGCAGGTGCTGCAGGACGCGGGCGGCTGGGCGGACCGGGACATGGCGCAGCGGTTCGCCGACTACGCCGGGCTGGTCGCGGCCCGCCTGGGCGACCGGGTGCCGCTGTGGGTCACCCTGAACGAGCCGTGGTGCACCGCGTTCCTCGGCCACGCCTCCGGCATCCACGCCCCCGGCGTCGCCGACGACGCCACCACGCTGGCCGTGGCGCACCACCTCAACCTGGCGCACGGCCTGGGCGTGCAGGCGCTGCGGGCCGCGCTGCCCGCGTCGGCGCAGGTGTCGATCGCGCTCAACCCGGCCCCGGTGCGGACCCGGGGCACCTCCCCCGCGGACCTCGACGCGGTACGCCGCGCCGACGCGCTGCGCAACCGGATCTTCTTCGACCCGCTGCTGCGCGGGGCGTACCCGGCCGACCTGATCGCCGACACCGCGCACGTCAGCGACTGGTCGTTCGTGCGCGACGGCGACCTGGCCACGGCCGCCGTGCCGATCGACGTGCTCGGCGTGAACTACTACACGCCGCTGTACGTCGCGGGCGGCGAGGGACCCGCCGACCCGTACAACCGCTGGGTCGGCAGCGAGGGGCTGGTGCACGTGGCCCCCGCCGAGGGGCCGGCCACCATCCACGGCCAGGTCGACGCGGGCGGGCTGCGCGAGCTGCTCAACCGCATCCGCCACGACTACGGCCCGGTCCCGATCATGATCGCCGAGAACGGGGTGTCCTACCCCGACCAGCTCGGCCCGGACGGCCGCGTCGACGACGTCGGCCGCGTCGACTACCTGCACGCCCACCTGGCCGCGCTGCACGACGCGATCACCGACGGGGTGGACGTGCGCGGCTACGTGATGTGGTCGCTGATCGACAACTTCGAGTGGGTGTACGGCTACAGCCAGACCTTCGGCCTGATCCACGTGGACCGGGCCACCCAGCGCCGCACGATCAAGAACAGCGGCCACTGGTACCGCGGGGTCATCGCGGCCAACGCGATCCCGCCCCTGAACACGCCCGCTGCCGGCTGACGGGCGTCGCACAACGCGGGACCGGGGACGCCTGTGCCCGCTTTGATCCAAAAGTGCACATTAATCGAACCACGTCGTGTTCGGGGCTGCCCGGCCCCGGCACGGCGCCCCGCACCGAGACCAGGAGATTCACAGGTAGGAGACCTGCGATGAAAGCTCTTCGGATCCACCGGTACACCCTCCCGCTCATGATTGCGGTGATCCTCGCCGTGTTGCTGCCCATGCTGGTCGCCAACTCGGCGAAGGCCGCCCCCGGCTTCGTCACCACGTCCGGCACCAAGTTCATGCTCGACGGCAAGCCGTTCTACGTCGCCGGCACCAACAGCCACTACCTCGGCTGGGGCACCCGCGCCGAGGTCGACTCGATGCTCGGCTACGCCGACGCGTCCCACTACAACGTCGTACGCGGCATCCTGCACTCGGTCATCGGGTCGCTGGACGGCACCACCAAGCCGCACATCTGGAACCCCAACAGCACCGGCGACGCGTCCAACATGGGCATGCACGGGACGTACCTGATCTACTGGGACACCGCCACCAACACCTACGCCTTCAACCCCAGCACCACCAACGGGCTGGGCCGCTGGGACTACGTCATCGCCAAGGCCGGGCAGCTCGGCCTGAAGCTCAACATCGCGATGATGGACTTCTGGCAGTGGGCCGGCGGCACCCAGCAGATCAACTCGTGGTACATCCCCGGCTACAACGGGTCCAGCCACGCGCAGCGCTACACGTTCTTCTACAGCGACCCCCGCACCAAGCAGCTGTACAAGGACTGGGTCAGCTTCGTGCTCAACCGCACCAACAGCATCACGGGCGTGAAGTACAAGGACGACCCGACCATCTTCGCCTGGGACCTGATGAACGAGCCCGAGGTCAGCTCGGTGCCGCTGGCCCAGGGCTGGTTCCAGGAGATGGCGTCGCACATCAAGGCGCAGGGCGCCCAGCAGCTGGTCACCACCGGCAGCGAGGGCTTCTACGGCGGGCAGGCCGGCTCCGACCCGAACACCGAGGCGGCCAACGTCCCGGCGATCGACTTCCAGACCTGGCACACCTACCCGACGTACCACAACATCTCCCCGCAGCAGGTCGTGAACCTGATCAACCAGCACTGCGCCACGGCGGTGAGCGGCGGCAAGCCGGTCATCCTGCAGGAGTTCGCCTACCCGGCGCGCAGCGCAGCGGAGAAGGTGACCCGCTCGAACATCTACAGCAGCTGGCTCGACGCGATCTACAACAACAACGACTGCGCGGGCTGGCTGTCCTGGCGGGTCGAGGGCAAGGTCGTGCCCCCGGCGACCCGCCCGCACCCGCAGGACGACAACGTCGACCCGGCCACGTTCATCTGGCCGCCGGACAACGGCGAGGGCTTCTCCATCTACGGCGAGCCCGACACCACCAAGGCGCAGTACGACCCGGCGTACCAGATGTTCGCGACCCAGGCCGCGCGCCTGCTCGTCAAGAACGGCGGCACCCTGCCGTCCTCTCCCCCGCCCGCCTCGCCGTCGCCGTCCACACCGGCCAGCCCGTCGCCGTCGGCCTCGCCGCTGCCGCCCGGCTCGGTCAGCATCGACGACGCGGTCACCGGCACCGGCCAGAACCAGTGGAACTACAGCGGCTGGAACCACTGCACCGGCTGCAACGAGACCGCTCCGGCGGTGTACCACAACGCCAGCCAGAGCTGGAGCCTCAACACCGGTGAGACGGCCACCCTGGCCTTCAACGGCACCCGGGTGAGCTACCGGGCCGTCACCGGCTCGCACCACGGCATCGCGGGCGTCTCCATCGACGGCGGCGCCGAGGTCAACGTCGACCTCTACGCCGCCGCCAAGACCGGCGACGTCGCCGTCTGGACCAGCCCGGTGCTCGCCGCGGGCAACCACACGCTGCGGATCCGCAACACCGGCACCAAGAACGCCGCCGCCTCCGGCACGGTCGTCACCCTCGACCGGGCCGTGGTCACCGGCGGGTCCACCACCTCACCGTCGCCGTCCACCCCGCCGGTCTCGCCGTCGCCGCAGCCGTCGACCAGCCCGCCGGCCGTCGGCTTCGTCAAGGGCATCAACCTCAACGGGCCCGCGGTCACCATCGAGGGCAACCAGTGGGTCAGCCAGACCACGGCCCAGTCCTCGGGCTTCACGGTCTCCGGCGGCACCGCGCACACCAACACCGTCACGCCCAGCCCGCTGCCCGACGCGGCCACCGTGGAGATGCTCCACACCGGCCTCATCGGCACCGACCTGGGCACCATCACCATGAGCCAGACCCTGGCCAACGGCACCTACCAGGTGTACGTCTGGGAGATGGAGTCGGTGCAGGGCAACACCCGCCGCTTCAACGTCACCCTGGAGGGCATCCTCAAGGCCAGCAACCTCGGTGACCTGGCCCTGGGCCACTGGCGCAAGAACGGCGCGTACACCGTCACCGTCTCCGACGGCACCCTCAACATCAACATCACCGGCGCCTACGGCAAACCCGCCGTCATGGGCCTGTCCATCCACCGCATCTAACGCCCCCACCCGGCGCCCCCCCCCCCAACTAGCTGCCCCCCCAAACGCCGAAAACCGACAAGAGAGCACA